>JBDNAJ010000006.1:0-9338 GCA_039768455.1 Candidatus Arcticimaribacter sp. | reverse complement strand
GCGTTGTCCTCGCCCCATACCACATCAAAGGGATAAGAGCGAAGTCCTAATACAAATGCACTGTTTTGCCATTGAAAGTCGATCACCTCTGCTGCTAAAAAAGCATCTGAAGACAACTTAGAAATCAATTGAACGAGTGCTTGCATATTTTCTTCCTTTAACTCACCGTAAAAAAGCGGAACCTTAGCGGTAAAGCGATCCGATAGCGGCATGACTTTTCCAACTTCATCGAGATAAAAACTGTTATCTGCTTGTATACGAACAATGGGCAGTCGCTCTTCTATTTCGATGTGTAATTTCCCTTCAGGAACGGTAAATAGCTCAGCACTTTTTACCACTGGGTGATCTAAAAATTGCTGTTCTACCTTATTCAAAGCTACCATATCTTTTTGCTGAAAAAACAAACTGTCATTGCTTTGTATCAACAATTTATTAACGATTTCTACATCTAAAAATCGCGCACCTTTTCCCTTAAAATCAACTTCTAATTCACTGGTTAATACATCGTTAGATCTAATTTGAGTCAAGACGATAGACCCCACTAAGATCACAAGCATAAACAATAAGTGAAGTACTTTAGACCGTTTCATTCTGCTCTAATTTTTTCTTTAATGCGCTCAATTCTAAGCCGATATCCCCTGCACCTAACACCACTTTTATACGCTGCGGCAATTGGTTGACAAGAACTTCTAACGCGTCTTTTTCCAACACTTCAACCGGTGTTGTTGGATCGATTTTTTTGGCTAAAGCCTGCGAAGTTACCCCAGCAATAGGCAATTCTCTTGCAGGATAAATCGGCAAAAGGATGACGCGATCAAACAGGGATAAAACTGCGGCAAAATCGTCCATGAAATCTTGGGTTCTTGAAAATAAATGTGGCTGAAAAATCACACATTTTTCTTCTTGTGGGAAAGCGTCTTCAAGGGTGTCAAAAACCGCTTTGATCTCTGTGGGATGATGGGCATAATCATCTATCAAGACATGCGCATTAGACATTAACTTTAATTGCAAGCGTCGATCAACTCCTTCAAAATGAGCGAAGGCTTCAACCATTTTTTCTTCCGATAAACCGTGTTGACTTGCCATGGCAAAAGCAGCAATTGCGTTCGAAAGATTATGCAGTCCTAACTGACTGAAGTAGGCATTACCGTAAACCCCTTTTGGTGTATGCAAATCAAATTGATAGCCGTATCCTTTTGCCTGAACGGCAGTCGCATAATAATCTGCTTTTTCGCTGATACTATAGGTCAAACCAGGGAGAGATATCCCTTTTTCGACAATCTTTACCTGAGTAATCTTATCTGAAAATTCGCGATAAGCCGCTAGAACTGCCTCTTCTGTTCCATAAATATCGAGGTGATCTGCATCGACAGATGTAACACACCCAATAGAAGGAGACAACTGTAAAAAAGAACGATCAAATTCGTCTGCTTCAACTAAAATTGTATCGAGCCCCGTAGAAACTAAATTTGTATTCTTTTGATTCATCACCCCGCCTACAAAGGCAGTAAATACTTCTCCTAAAGAAGAAAATAAATGTGCCAAAATAGCTGTAGTAGTCGTTTTACCGTGGGTTCCCGCTACTGCCAGGGTAGGTTTATCTTTGGTGATTTCACCTAAAAAAACAGAACGCTTAACCACACTGTTTCCTTGTTGTTCAAAATAATCTTTTTGAGGGTGCCCAAAGGGTATTGCAGGCGTGTAAATCACCTTTGTTTCCTTTGATTGAAATTGCGCCGGAAGCGCCGCAACACTTTGCTCATAGACTATGGTTGCACCTTCTTTCTCTAGGGCTTGCGTTATGGGTGAAGGGGTTTTATCATAGCCCCCTACTATACAATCATGTTGTAACAAAAAACGAGCAATAGAAGACATCCCTATTCCACCTATTCCGATAAAGTAGTATGGCTGCTGTGTCATGCTTTTTGCTGTAGTTGATGGATCATTTTTACAATTTCTTTTGTCGCCTTTGGCTTTGACATTTGACGAATATTTTCGGTTAATTCAAGTTGTCTTTTTGGCGATGTTACAATCGCCTCAAAGAGCATATTAAATGATTGCTCTAGGTCTTTTTCTTCGATTAAAACAGCCGCATTATTCTTGGCTAACGCATTCGCATTATGGAACTGGTGATTCTCTGCCACATTAGGCGACGGAATCAAAATAACTGCCTTACCCACCAAACACAATTCTGAAACACTGGCGGCGCCTGCGCGCGAAATAATGACGTCTGCGGCAGCGTACAACAAGTCCATCTCTTTGATAAAGGGATAAATTTTAATATTGCTAGTGGCAAGGTTTTTAAAGCGATCGTAGTATAACTTTCCGCATTGCCAGATGACATCTAAGCCTAGTTTTTCAAAGAAATCAATATTTGCCGCAATTAGTTCGTTAATGCGTTGCGCCCCTAAACTACCCCCTAAGACAACCAAGGTTTTTCGATCTTTTGAAAGTTCAAAATGTCGTTCTGCTTTAGCGTTTAAGTCGTTGGTATTTATCAAGGAACTGCGCACAGGGTTTCCCGTATAAGTGATTTTTTGCGCTGGAAAAAAACGCTGCATTTCTGGGTAAGCCACTGCGATGGCATTGGCCTTTTTCGCCAAGAGCTTATTCGTTATCCCAGGGTAAGAATTCTGCTCTTGCAGGAGGGTTTTACTTACAAATAAATTTCCAATAAACAACATCGGACCGCTGGCAAATCCACCCGTACCAATGAGGACATCTGGGCGATATCTCAACCAAATAAATACCGACTGAAGCAAACTAATCGCTAATTTTAAAGGGAAAAGAATGTTTCGCCACAGCTGCTTTCGCTGTAGTCCAGAAATCCATATTCCATGAATTTTATAGCCGGCCTGAGGCACTTTTTCCATCTCCATTTTACCTAGGGCTCCAACAAAAATTATGGTCGCTGCAGGGTCTTGGGCTTTTAACTCATCCGCAATGGCGATAGCTGGGTAAATGTGCCCTCCTGTACCTCCTCCAGAAATGATGTATTTAGATGGTTTCACTTAAAACTGCTAAAGGATTATCTTCGTTGACTTCTTCTTTTTCTTCTTTTTTGACAGTGGTTACACTGGCGCTTAAAATAACACCAAAAGCAACACAAGTCATCCACGCAGCAGTTCCCCCACTACTGATCATCGGTAAAGTTTGCCCAGTAACAGGAAACACATTGAGTGCGACCCCCATATTGATAAAAGCTTGAACAATTACTGGTAAACCTACTCCCATCACTAGAAGTTTTCCATAAATCGTATTCACCCGTCTGGCGATTAGCATTAACCTAAAGAGAATAACGAGGTACAAAAGGATGATTATCACCCCGCCTACTAAGCCAAACTCTTCTACAATAATGGCATAAATAAAGTCTGAACTACTTTGAGGTAAAAAGTTTTTCATCACGCTTTTCCCTACCCCAAGTCCGGTAACTCCTCCCGTTGCAATAGCAATTTTAGCGCGCTCGACTTGGTAGTTTCCAGAGCTTCCTTCACTAGGAGAAGTAAAGTTTTCGATACGACTCATCCAGGTATCAATACGGTTTGGCATAGCCTCTGGAAAAGCTTTTGCGGCTAAAATAAACATGATGAATGCAACTAAGCCAATTCCTAAAATGACTAAGAGGTGTTTGATGGGATAATTCCCAAAAAAACACAGTAAAAAGACCATCGCAAAAACAATGACAGCCGTTGATAAATTCGCTGGTAAAATAAGTGCAATGACAATCCCCACTGGGAGCCACAACGGCAAGAGGGTTTGACTAAAAGTCAATTGCTGTCCAAAGGTTTTATCTAAATAATGCGCCACATACATCATCAACACTAAAAAGGCTAAAGTGGAAGTTTGAAAACCAATCCCCACAAAAGGAATCCTTATCCATCGACTAGCATTTGCCCCTCCTATGGTGGTCCCTTGAGAAACGGTATAAATCAAAAGCAGGATGACAATAGGTAACATTAAAATTGAGATCCCCTTAAAATAATGAAAAGGAATGCGGTGTATTCCTATCATGATTACAAAACCCATTACCAGAATAAACATGTGTTTAAATAAATGTTGCCAAGGTGTTCCATTGCCCACTACATAGCTTAAATTCGAACTGGCACTAAACACTGGAAAAAATGAAAATATGGCCAGAAGGGCCAAAAAGCCCCAAAGCGCCAAATCTCCTTGTATGAGTTTATTCTTCTGTTCCATTAAAGTCCTCTTACGGCTTCTTTAAATTGATTTCCGCGATCTTCATAATTGTCATAAAGATCAAAACTAGCACAGGCAGGCGACAACAATACATACTCGCGTTTGTTAGCCAGTTGATGCGCCATCTTAACTGCTTCGCGCATGGATTGTGTTTCTACCAAAAGGTCTACTACTGGAGAAAAAGACTCGATAATTTTATCATTATCCACCCCTAAACAAATAATGGCTTTTACTTTTTCACGTACTAAAGGCAATAGAGAAGAATAATCATTCCCTTTATCTACTCCCCCTACTATCCATACCGTTTGTCCTTCCATGCTTTCTAAAGCATAAAATGTTGCATTGACATTTGTCGCTTTTGAGTCATTGATATAGGTTCTATTTTGAATTTTCAACACATGCTCTAAACGATGTTCTACTGCTGTAAAACTCAATAAGCTGTTGCGAATAGATTCTTTACTAATGTCTAATAAACTTGCAACAGAGGCAGCTGCCATAGCATTGAGTAAATTGTGTCGCCCTTGAAGCGGAAATTGTGTTGTATTAATCATAGTGGTTGGTTTTGTAGTGTTTATTGATATTGTATCGTCCTGAAAACTTGTTCCAGTTTGGGCTGCTTTTGACATTCCAAAAGGAATTTTTGTCGCAGCAGTATTAGTGGTTTCTAAGGCTTTTGTCAGCACCTCGTCATCTGCATTAAAGAGCAAGAATTGATCTTCTCTTTGATTCATGCTTAAGCGTAACTTTGAAGAGATGTATTGCGAAAAATCGTTGTTGTAACGATCTAAATGATCTGGGGTTATATTGGTAATCACCCCAATCGCTGGCGCAAAATTATGGATGTCATCTAATTGAAAACTACTGATTTCTAAAACGTAGTAGTCATAATTATTTTGAGCGACTTGCTGCGCAAAACTCATCCCTATATTCCCCGCGAGGCCTACATTCAATCCTGCTGTCTTTAACAAGTGATGAATAAGAAGTGTGGTAGTGGTTTTTCCGTTACTGCCTGTAATCCCAATGATTTTAGCTTGGGTAAACTGACTGGCAAATTCAATTTCAGAATGAATAGGAATCGCTGCAGCACGAATGGCTTTAACGATTGCAACATGCTCTGGTATCCCAGGGCTTTTCATTACTAAATCTGCCTGAAGAATTTCTTCGGTTGAATGGGTTTTCTCTTCCCAGCGGATACTGTTTAGATCCAACAGTGATTTAATTTCGGGTGCAATTTGACCAGCATCAGACACCAACACATCATAGCCCTTTTGCTGTGCTAAAATGGCTGTACCTTTACCGCTTTCGCCCGCCCCTAAAATCACCATTTTTTTCATTAGCGAAGCTTTAAGGTTACGATGGTTAAAATGCTCAATAGAATGCCCACAATCCAAAAACGGGCAACGATCTTACTTTCGTGATAGCCTTTCTTTTGATAGTGATGATGGATCGGTGACATCAAAAAGATGCGCTGTCCTACCCCTGTTTTCTTTTTGGTGTACTTAAAATAACTTACCTGTAGGACCACAGATAAATTCTCGATTAAGAAAATTCCGCACAATAACGGAAGCAATAACTCTTTGCGAATCATCAAAGCAATAACAGAGATGATCGCTCCTATCGTCAAGCTACCTGTATCCCCCATAAATACCTGAGCTGGGAAGGTATTGTACCATAAAAATCCAATTAATGCCCCTAGAAAAGCAGCGACAAAAATGGTTATTTCTCCCGCATTAGGGATGTACATAATATTGAGGTAATCAGAAAAAATAACATTCCCAGAAACCCAAGCAAAAATGCCTAGTGTAAAGACCATGATAGCCGAACTTCCTGCAGCGAGACCATCGATACCATCGGTTAAATTTGCCCCATTTGAAATGGCCGTGATAATAAATACGACAATGGGAATAAAAATTAACCAGGTTAAATGTTCACTCTCGGGGATCCAATTGATTAATTCAGCATAATCAAATTCGTTGTTTTTAAACATCGGGATGGTCGTCATGGTAGACTTCTCTTGGGCATAAAATGCCGAAGTTTTCCCTGCTAGCTCTTCCATCTGAACTGGGATTTCCTGTCGCACAGTTACTTCTGGGTGAAAATAGAGGGTTGCACCCACAACTATCCCTAAGGCGATTTGACCAAGTATCTTAAATTTTCCCTTTAACCCTTCTTTGTCTTTCTTAAAGATCTTAATGTAGTCATCGATAAAACCTATCGATCCCATCCATAGGGTTGTGAACAATAAGAGTAAGATGTAAATGTTATCTAATTTCGCCAATAAAAGAACTGGAATAATGGTGGTGAAGATGATGATAATCCCTCCCATTGTCGGCGTGCCCGCCTTCTCGTTTTGACCTGCTAATCCTAAATCTCGAATGCTTTCCCCTATTTGTTGCTTTCTTAAAAAATCAATGATTCTCTTTCCAAAAAATGTTGAAAATAAGAGTGATAATAAAGCGGCAATAGCCGCTCTAAAAGAGAGGAACTGGAACAAACTAGCCCCAGGGAACTGGTATTGTGCTTCTAAATAGTCAAACAAATAATACAGCATACTAAAACAATTGTTTACAGATTTCTTCTACGATTAAATAATCGTCAAAGGGGGTTCTTACCCCTTTTATTTCTTGATAATTTTCATGTCCTTTTCCAGCAATCAATAGCACATCTCCTTCTTTCAATTCCATGCATGCAGCTTTTATAGCGGCCTTTCTATGGGTTATTCTCAAGGTCTTTTTGTAATCTTCTGGCGCGACACCAGCTTCCATTTCGTCGATGATTTTTTCGGGATCTTCGTCTCTGGGATTGTCTGCAGTAAAAATGACTTTATCACTGTAGGCAGCAGCCACTTTCGCCATAATGGGACGTTTTGCTTGATCTCTATTTCCACCACAACCTACTAGGGTGATAAGGGTTTCATTTTTAGTGCGAATCTTACTAATGGTATTCAACACATTCTCAAGGGCATCTGGTGTATGCGCATAATCCACAATTACCGTTGCTTTATTTGGGGTGGTAAACGTTTGGAACCTCCCTTTTACATTTTTTAAAGTACTGATCAAAGACAGTGTTTCCATCTCTTCTAACCCCATCAAGTGGGCTACTGCAAAGACCACTAATAAGTTTGATGCATTAAATTGTCCGACGAGGGTGGTCCATACTTCCTGTTGGTTCAACTGCAACAACATTCCAGAAAACTGCGTTTCTAAAACCTTTGCCTGATAATCTGCATAATTGCTCAAGCCAAAACTGTATTGTTTTGCCAGACAGTTTTGCAGCATAAATTTTCCATTTTTATCATCTGCATTGATCAATGCAAATGCACCCTTTGGCAAATGATCAAAAAATTGCTTTTTTACATCGCGGTAGGCAGCAAAGGATTTATGGTAATCTAAATGGTCGTGACTAAGGTTTGTAAAAACACCGCCGGTAAAAACCAAGCCTTTGATCCTATCTTGTGCAATCCCATGAGAGGAAACTTCCATAAAGCAAAACTCAACTCCGGCATCAACCATTGCTCTTAAATAAGCATTGATTTGCAAAGGATCTGGCGTAGTATGCGTTGCGGGGATTTCTTTAGCTAAATATTTAACCACTATGGTCGACAATAGCCCTGTAGCAAATCCTGCTTGCTCAAACAAACGATAAAGCAAAGAGGTAGTGGTGGTCTTGCCGTTTGTTCCGGTTACTCCTATAAGCTTTAAATCTTTTGATGGTTGATCGTAATAATTAGAAGCCAAAATAGCTAGTGCAGTACGGCTGTTTCTCGTCGAAATCCAAACAATATCTTTTGGAAAATCTTGCGGCTTTTCTTCTCCTACAACAGCAATAGCTCCTTTATCAATTGCCTTTTGTATATAAGCATGTCCATCAACAGCATCTCCTACGATAGCAACAAATAAATCTCCTTGTTGCACCTCACGAGAGTCAAACACTATGGTCTGAATTGAAACATCCGTTCGCCCTTGTGTCGCCTCAATCTGCACCCCAAAAAGTAGTTCTTTTAACTGCTTCATGACAATTCTAATATTATGCTTGAATTAGACTTGATCGCAGTACCCGATCGCAAAGACTGTCGTTTAACTATACCTTTACCTTTTAGGGTTACTTTTAATCCCATTTGCTCTAAAATCGCAAGAGCTTCCATCGCAGGCATTCCTTTTACATTAGGCACCTTTTGAGCGAGAATTAGTTCTTCTGTAGGTATAGGATTTGCTGTTTTTAAATGCAAGGAATCCACACCAACTATAACTTCTTTTGGGGTCGTGTAATACATTTTTCGCGCAATTTCTTTAAAGACTGGCGCAGCTACAGTCGCCCCATAATAACCTTTGTTTTTATTAGGCTTATACACCAAAACAATGGCAGAATATTCTGGATTTTCTGCAGGGAAATAGCCCACAAAACTAGAGATGTATTGCATATTATCTGTTGCATAATCTACTTGACAAGTCCCTGTTTTACCGGCCATGGTAAACGCTTCATCTTTAATTCGATTTGCTGTTCCCCATTTTTTATCTACCACATTGAACATCATTTCTCTTACCTTGTCTAAGGTCTCTTGAGAGCAGATGGAAGGATTGATCACTTCTTTTTCAAAGTATTTCACAGTTTCCTTATCCGTCGATTGGATTTTATCAATAAATCGCGGCTTGACCATTTCACCGTTATTTGCTACAGCATTGTAAAAGGCCAAAGTCTGCAAAGGAGTTAATTCAACACCATAACCATAAGCCATCCAAGGAAGTGTAATCCCATTCCAAGACTTATCTGTTGGATAAGGTATTTTTGGCTGGCCTTCGCCTAAAATTGAAACGCCTAACTTTTCATTTAGACCCATATTGTAAAGACGATCGATAAACTTTCTAGGTTGGTTTCTATAATGCTTGTTGACCATTTGTACTATCCCTGTGTTAGAAGAAACCTCAAAAGCCTTTGAAAAGGGAATTAAACCATAGCCTCCTTTTTTAGAATCTCTCACTTTGTATTGATTGTAAAAAGTGAGCAAACCATTTTTAGTATCCACTAATTCATGTGGCTTAATGACCTTATCTTCTAGGGCAGCGATCATTGCCATTAATTTAAAAGTCGATCCTGGCTCATAGGTCACCCCTACTGCATAGTTCAGCTTTTCATAATACTTC
>JBDNAJ010000078.1:0-9687 GCA_039768455.1 Candidatus Arcticimaribacter sp. | reverse complement strand
TGTATGGAATACTAGTAGCTTTTGCCTTTATGTTTCCTAACGTTCCTCTATTTTTAATTTTTGTTCCTATCCCGATTAAGGCTAAATATTTTGTTCCTATACTCATTTTAGGTGATTTGTTCTTTGGGTTTTCTTCTTACTCTATTGGACCTATTGCTCACTTTGCCCATGTGGGGGGTGCAGTAATAGGATTTTTGATGATGTATTACTGGAAAAAAAATCAGTTTAATCAAAATCGTTGGAACTAATTATGAGTCGATTCAACACACTTCTTCAGCGGTTTAGTCAATTCAATATTGCAGAAAAATTGATCGTGATCAATGTGATCTGTTTTGTCGTGCCTTTTTTCTTGCGCTCTATCTTGTTTTTATTCGATATACCCCAGCAAAGTTTTCTGTCCTTATTTGAGCTTTCCTCTTCTTTAGAGACTTTTATCTACCAACCGTGGAGTTTGTTTACCTATGGGTTTTTGCATGACGGTTTAGGGCATATCTTTTGGAACATGCTGCTGTTGTATTACGCATCACAATTCTTTCTAAACTTGTTTTCCTCCCAGCGTTTTATCAATGTTTACTTTATGGGAATTCTTTTGGGCGGTTTAGTTTTCCTTTTGAGCTATGCGATATTTCCGGTCTTTAAAGACCAGTCTCCGCAAATGGTTGGCGCCTCTGCTGGGGTAATGGCTGTACTGATTTTTAGTTGTACCTATATGCCCACTCAAGAAGTGCGATTGTTGTTCTTCAATGTCAAGTTAATGTATGTTGGAATCGCATTAGTTATAGTCGATATTTTGCAAATTCCCACTGGAAATGCTGGCGGTCACTTAGCCCATATCGGCGGGGCTGCACTAGGATATTTTTATGCACAGCAATTGCAAAATGGCAAGGATATAGGAAGTGGTTTTGAACGCTTCTGGAAATGGCTTTCTAATTTGTTTAAGGCAAAGCCAAAAATGACGACGGTACACAAATCAACTACACGCAAAACCCGAAAACCTACAGCCAGTAATCAAGAGAAAATTGATCGTATCCTCGATAAAATTAGCGCCTCGGGTTATGATAGTTTATCAAAAGAAGAAAAAGATTATCTCTTTAAGGCAGGTAAAAAATAATTCCCAATCAATTTTTCTATGAAGCTGAATATTTTTGAGAACTTATTGCTCACCTTCAATATATTGCTGTTGATTTTTCAATTGATGTTGATGGGAAGTATTCCGTCACTCTTTAACTTCTCTATTTTAAACCTATTTGTTCCTATCGTTGTCTTGGTTAACCTTTTACTGTTTTGTTATTGGGTGATAAAGATCAAATGGCCTTTTTTATTGTTTATGGGGGCGTTTTTAATTGGATATGGTGAATGGAATTTACTGTATCAATTCCCAAATAACAGCATTAGGAAAAGTAGTGCTACAATCTCTGTTATGAGTTATAACGTTCGTTTATTCAATAAATACAACTGGATAAAAGGAGTCGATGTTTCTCTAGAAATGAGTAAAATGATTCAGGAGAAAGATCCCGATATCATCTGTTTTCAAGAGTATTCAAAGACGGGAACACCTCGTTTAGATGCCTATGAATATCGGTACATTCAACCTAATCGGTCCATGGGTAAGTCTCCTTTAGCGATTTACTCAAAGTTTCCAATTCTCGATCAGGGGTATATAGATTTTGAGGGTTCTACAAATAGTGGGGCATATGTTGATTTATCTTTTCGGCGCAAGCGCTTTAGGGTCTATAACTTGCATTTAGAGTCCTTTAGAATCAATGAAGAAGACAGTTTGTTTACCAATCCTAATTCTACTGCCTTGCAAATAAAGTTTGACGAGGTGTTCAAAAAACAATTAAGTCAGATTGAACAATTTGACGAAGTTGAATCGATTAGCGATCTCCCTTCAATATTATGTACAGATCTTAACAATACTCAGTTTTCAAAAACCTATAAAGCTTTATCTAAAGGAAGAAAAGATGCTTTTGCCTTGTCTGGAAAAGGTTTAGGAGAAACCTTTTATTTCTCTTCCTTCCCCTTGAGAATCGATTTTATATTTGTCGATGAAGATTTCAAAGTGAATTCTTTTGAGGTGATCCAAAAGTCATTTTCTGATCACTATCCTATCATCACAGCTTTAGGTTGGGATTAATCTAATCTTTCTAAATAGTCAAGGCTTTGGGGGCCTTCATTAAAGATTAAATCAAGTATACTTAAATGGGGGATAAATCCATGCTTATCAGCAAACACTTGCTGGTATACAGGAAATTCAATCTGGGGTTGAATTTTAGCACTAATCCAACTTTCTTCTGTTGTCGATAAGGGGCTGTAGCTTTCTTTAAAATTAAATGGAATCTCAATCTCTAACAGGGACAAGATCCCCTTGATAAGCCCTAAGTTGTATTCCATTAAACCTTCGGGCTTTTTAAAAAAATGCTCTTTAAGTTCATCTTCATAAAACTCAAAAAAAGGAGAAGATCGATAAGCGGTGCTAATGGATTTCCAGTGTTGATTCTGCCAGTTTTCCTCCCATAGAATTTTTACTTCTTTATCTTTTTGATGCGTTTGATCTTTTTTGTGTTGAATAGGGATGGTTAAATTGAGTTTTCCATTTGCCCCATAGATGCTGCAACGGTTGCGATAGGTTTGTTTTTGATAATTTAATTCTAGTGTAAACGCAGTTTCTTTGGCTTTCATTAAAGCCATTATATATTGAATAGAAGGGAAATATGCAGGGACAAATTGCATTATGCCGATTGTGCTTTTTTCCTTCTCAATATAAAGACGATTACTTGCCAAATCAAGATCAAACCAAAGACATAAGGACCAAAGGCGAATGCTTTTCCTTCTCCTTTGACTGTGGTCATCACACGATCCCAACGTATGCTCCAGTTTCGAATTCCGTCATTGATCCCCTCGATACTAAACCAGATTAAAACTGGTTTTCCTACAATGTGATCTTCTGGGACAAAACCCCAATAGCGACTGTCTTCTGAGCGGTGACGATTGTCTCCCATCATCCAATAGTAGTCTTGCTGGAAAGTGTATTGTGTGCTTTCTTTTCCATTGATGATGATTGCCCCCTCTTTTTTAGACAGTTGATTGCCTTCATATTCACGGATAATCTTTTTGTAAAGCGGTAGGTTTTGGGCTGTTAAATCAATTGTCACACCCGCTTTAGGAAGGACAATGGGTCCAAAGTTGTCTTCGTTCCAGTCATAAGGTAAACTGTTTGGGAAAAAGCTAGTGTTAGCGGTTTTTGAGCCATTAACCTGTCTGACGATACTATCAAAGCCCCCCTTAGTTTTGAGTTGTTCTGCTTCAGCTACTGTTAACAGTAAATCTTTTTTTGCCTCGAGTAGCTCGCTCATTTTTAAGCGTTGTTTGTTCACTATGTTTACTGGGATTCCTGCGGCAGGACTAATCACAACAAAATTATCGAGATCATTAGAGTAAATCCCGTGGATATAGGGTAATATGGCATCATATCTTTCTTGGGTGATGTTCTCTATGCGGTATTTGCGGGTAAAATCTTTAAAGCCTTCTTGGTATAATTTTCTTCCAGAGACCCCTTTTGCTTTGTAAACGCTGTGAACATATTGTGTTTTAGCACGCTCTGGTAAAATACTTCTTTCTCCATTGATGTAAACAAAACCATCGACGATAGACAGTGTGTCTCCAGGGATACCAACACAACGTTTGACATAGTTAGATTTTTTGTCTACAGGTTTGCGCACCCCTTTTTCTTTGACAAAAAATTGACGTACGGTATCTGCAGGCCAACTAAATACGACAATTTCATTGCGCTCTACTTTTTGAAATCCAGGTAACCTAAAATAGGGGAGTTGTGGGAAGTCTAAGTAGGATTTAGTTTTTACAAGGGGCAAGGTGTCATGCACCATGGGAAAGGCTACTGCGGTCATGGGTGTTCGTGCACCGTAGTGGAATTTACTAACAAATAGAAAATCACCAATAAGAAGTGTTTTTTCTAATGAGCCAGTAGGGATGATATAGGGTTGAATAAAGTAATTGTGAACAAGCGTGGCAGCAGTTATCGCAAATAATAATGCACTGATCCACTCTCCAAACCAAGTTCGTGGGACGAGACTGCGATCTGCTTGATAACTGGTCGCATTGTTGTAATTAATGGTATAGGTATACAGTCCAAAAGTTAGTATACCCAGAGCAGTATCTAAGCTGGAATTTTTCCCAAAGCTGCGCAGGGTTTCTACCCAAACAACCGGGAATATCATTAGATTGATGATCGGGATAAACAACAAAATCACCCACCATTTAGGGCGTCTAATGATTTGCATTAAAACGATTGCGTTATAAACTGGTATAAGGGCTTCCCAGCTTTTTCTTCCCGCCTTTTGGTACAGTTTCCAACTCCCTCCAAAATGGATAAGTTGTATTGCTATAAAAAAGATAAACCATTGTAGTACTGTCATAATTCAAATTATAAATTTAAAACATCGTTCATGGAAAAAATGCCTTCTTTCCCTCGCAGCCATTCTGCGGCAATGATCGCGCCAAGGGCAAAACCTTGTCTAGAATGCGCTTTGTGTTCAATGCTTATTTCGTCTATGTCAGAAGAATAAGTAATGCTATGTGTTCCTGGGACTTCTCCTTCTCTATAGGCACTTATTTTAAGGTCCTTAGTGTCTGGGTCCATGGACCAATTTTTATAATGATCGTTTTGAGCAGCGATACCTTCGGCTAGTGTTATTGCGGTTCCGCTAGGAGCGTCTAATTTATGAACGTGATGTGTTTCTTCTAGATGAGCAGTGTAATTCTTTTCTTGCCCTTTCATCAATTTAGCGGTAAGTTCATTTAACTTAAAAAATAAATTCACCCCTATGCTAAAGTTTGAGGCATAGAGAAATCCACTTTTCTTAGCCGTGCAATAATCGTGCATCTCAGACAGTTGATCAAGCCATCCTGTGGTGCCGCAAACCACCGGAACATTGTTGTCAAAAGCCATTTTTAAATTGTCAACTGCTGCGGTTGGTATACTAAAGTTAATGGCGACATCTGCTTTAGCAATATCTCCTTCAACACTATCTTTATCGTGAATATACACAATCTCGTGGTCGCGGTCTTTTGCTAATTTTTCGATGGCTTTTCCCATTCTGCCGTATCCTAGTAATGCAATCTTCATAGTTAAAACTTAATTTGAAAGGCAATCCCTACAGAAGGATCACTGTAAATATTATCTTGATTAAAATAGGGCTTAAACGCTAAATCTTGGTCTACATTAAATTGTAGTAAATGTGCCCCTACATTAGCGTCCAATACATTGAGTAAATATCCCCCAACGAGCCACATTAAGGCAAAATCTCGATTGGTTTTATGGAATTCCATCCCTTCAATTAATTGGCTGTTTAAGGCTATTTTGTTGGTGAACTCATCTGAAAAATCTCCTCGTATTCTTTGCTTATAAGCTGTTCGATAACGGTTGTAGGAGTCGCTTTGCGTTTTGTAAAAATATCCTGCTGTTGCTAGACCTCCATAAATAAAAGGTAGGGTCCAGTAGCGTCTTGTATGGATTTGTCCTAATCCAGGAACTACTGCAGAATAAAAAGCTGCTTTAGAAGGAGTGAGGTAATCTTTCTTTATTCGTTCTCTTCTGGGTAAGCTTTCAAGGGCAGTGCGATCTTGACTATAGGTTTGGATAGAAAAAATCAATAAAAAGATAAGAAGTGCTTTATTCTTCACCTTTTAAACGTTTTTTCATCCGGCTAAATTCTTGCTGAGACTCAAACGGAATATGAATAACTCCCTTCCCGTCTTTGTTAAAGCTAATATTTACATCTACTCCAAAGAACTGTCCGAAGTCTGCTTTTCCTTCTTCTAGATAGGGTGGGGTATGAACAACTTCTTTTTCTGTTGGCGGTTTTTTAAGGTCTTTAACTAAGGTTTCGGTTTTACGAACACTTAAATCCCCTTTGATCACTTTTTGATATAAATCAAGTTGGTCTTCTCGATTTTCAACATTGATTAATGCACGCCCGTGTCCCATCGACAAGAAACCATCCCGCATGCCCGTTTGTACAATAGGATCTAGTTTGAGTAATCGCATATAATTTGCGATCGTCGATCTTTTTTTTCCCACTCGCTGACTAAGCTGTTCTTGTGTCAGTAAAATTTCGTCAATCAATCGTTGGTAGGACAAGCCAATTTCAATGGGGTCTAGGTCTTGGCGTTGAATGTTTTCCACTAAGGCCATCTCTAGTGACTCCTGGTCATTTGCAATTCTTACATAAGCAGGAACAGTCGCTAATCCGATCATTTTTGCTGCGCGAAAACGACGCTCTCCAGAGACCAGTTGAAATTCGTTAAAACCGATCTTTCGAACGGTAATGGGTTGAATGATTCCTAACTCTTGGATTGAGCCAGCTAATTCTTTTAAACTTTCTTCGTTGAATTGTGTTCGGGGTTGAAAAGGATTGACTTCTATTTGATCTATGGCTAGTTCAATCACATTTCCTACTACTTGATCTGCGTTTTTATCTTCGGCAGATTTGATATCATTATCTGGATCTTGCAAAAGCGCAGAGAGTCCTCTACCTAAAGCGGGTTTTTTACCTGACTTTGCCATGGGTTATTTGTTTTTCTTTAAAACTTCTTCTGCCAAACTTAAATAATTTTGAGCTCCTTTACTTGTGGCATCGTATTCAATAATATTTTCCCCATAACTGGGTGCTTCGCTCAAACGGATATTTCTTTGGATAATGGTTTTAAAAACCATATCTCCAAAATGTTTTTTCACCTCCTCTACCACTTGATTGGACAGACGCAATCTAGCGTCATACATGGTCAAAAGAAGTCCTTCAATGTCTAGATCGGGATTGTGTATTTTTTGGACGCTTTTAATGGTATTGAGTAATTTCCCTAAACCTTCTAATGCAAAATATTCACATTGAATAGGGATGATGATTGAATTTGCAGCAGCTAGGGCGTTCAAAGTAATTAATCCTAGGGAAGGGGCGCAATCGATTAAAATATAATCGTATTGATAAGACACTGTTTTTAATGCTTTCTTGAGCATAAACTCGCGCTCTTTTTTGTCGACCAATTCAATTTCAATCGCGACTAAATCGATATGGGAAGGAATGATGTCTAGATGTGGGACGCTGGTTTTGAGAATTGTTTGCTCTATCGTGGCTGTGTGTTCTAACAGCTCATAGGTCCCCAGTTTTTTGTCATCGACAGAAATCCCTAATCCAGAAGTTGCATTAGCTTGAGGATCAGCGTCAATCAAAAGCACTTTTTTCTCTAGTATAGCTAAGGCTGCGGCTAGGTTGACAGAGGTTGTTGTTTTACCAACACCTCCTTTTTGATTCGCTATTGCAATGACTTTACCCATGGGTGAATTTTAGTCTCTAAAAATACAATTTATTCAAGCGGTATAAAAAGCATTTGTATTAGGTTTTTCAACAATTTAACGATTTTTTTAGTTTTAAAAAAGACTTAATCTTCTACAATAAAAATCGTTTCGTCTTTGCGTTTATGACCATAGTTTTCTCGGGCATATTTTTCAAGACTATCGAGATTTTCTAATTGGTCGATTGCAGCTTTGTCTTGCGCGATAGTTTCTTGAAGGTCTTTTTTCCTTTTTTCGAGTTGTTCGATCTCTTCATTGAGCTCTTTGTGGGTCAGCCATGAATGACTGTCTAAAAAAAGCATCCAAATTAGAAATAGAGCGCCTATCAACACATAAGCCGTCTTGTAGAGATTTTCTTTTTTAAAAAAGGAACGAAATAAATTAGAGAAGGACATTTTATTTTTCGATTGAGGCAACTTTTTCTTCAGTAATAATTAGATCGCTAGAATTTCCCCAGCTGCGTAAGATGTAATTCATGACATCGGCGATTTCTTCTTCGTCTAGGCCTTGATTAATCATATTGCCGTTGTAAGCAATCCCATTGACTTTTATGGGGCCTTTTAGGCCAAATTTTATCACGTGGATACTTTTATCAATATCTTGTAAATAATCAGATTTTGCTAGAGGCGGGAAAGCGTTTTTCACTCCTTCTCCTTTGGCTAGATGGCATTGCAAGCAAAAGTCAGCATAGATTTCTTTTCCGTCTTCGATGCTTTGTTCGAGGGGTTTTTGTTGATAAATGCTGAAGCTTATTCCGCTAAAAAGACTGATCAAAATTGTAAACAGTAGCCGCATCTTTAAGATTTAGGGATGATTTTTAATATTCCTTTTCCTTCTACCCCTACATAGAGATATCCGTCTGGACCTTCTTCCACATTGCGCACCCGACCAATAGAATCCAATACTTTTTCGCGTTTTACCACTTTGTTATTTTGAATCTCAAGTCGTTCGAGGTATTCAAATTTTAAAGAGCCTACGAATAAATCTCCTTTCCAGTCTGGGTAAATGTCTGAGGTGGAAAAAGCCATCCCAGAGGGCGCGATAGAAGGCAACCAATAATAGAGGGGTTGTTCTAGTCCTTCTTTTTTAGTGATGTCTGTGATGGGAGTTCCACTGTAGTTTATCCCATAAGTGATCACAGGCCAGCCATAGTTTTTCCCTGCTTCAATTACATTGATTTCATCTCCGCCGCGAGGACCGTGTTCATGAACCCATATTTTTCCAGTTTCTGGGTGGGTGACCATTCCTTGCGGATTGCGATGCCCATAGCTATAGATTGCTTTTCTGTTGTTGTCATTATCGACAAAAGGATTGTCTGTTGGGATACTACCATCTAAATTGAGGCGATAGATTTTCCCACCATCTCTGGTGATATTTTGTGGATTGACTTCTCTGTTTCCGCGATCTCCAATAGAGAAATACAAATGTCCTTGATCGTCAAACGAAATGCGAGAACCCCAGTGTTGTCCTTTTTTGGTGTTGTAATCTCCTTTATAGAGTAGTTTTGTATTGATTAGTTTATTGTCTTCTAGTTGGGTACTATAGAGTGCAGTATGTCCACCTTTTTCTTCCCCTAGTGGAGAACTTGTAGTGAAATAGATAATGCCTGTCTCGCTGTAATTTGGTGCGATAGCGACATCTAATAGACCCCCTTGACCTCTTACATAAACAGGAGGAAGCCCTTCGACCTCTTTTTTAACCCCGTCAACTATATAATAGAGGATGCCTGCCTTTTCTGTTACTAGAAATTCGTTGTCATTTAAAAACGTTAATCCCCATGGAATATCGATGCTATCTGCAACGACTTCATAGCTGTAGTCAATTGTGCTAGGAGTTTGAATTTTTGGGCCGTTTTCTTGTGCGTCACAGCTATAAGAAAGCACGGCAAGACTGCAGATTAAAAAGTGAATTTTTCTTTTCATAGATAGAAGCTTAAAGTATAAAAGTACAAAAGCGATGTTTATTTGCTATGGGTTTTTGGATAAAGAATCTTGTGCAGGATTACACCCCCTTTATTGTGTTGAAAATCAATAATTTATTTGGGTACAAAAAAAGGATGAAGTGATTCATCCTTGGTGTCTTTCGATAAGATAAAGTGGTTTAGAGGACAGGGGTTAAAATGTCCAAACACAACTTTTTAGTCGGGATGACAGGATTTGAACCTGCGACCCCACGCACCCCATGCGTGTGCGCTACCAGGCTGCGCCACATCCCGTGGTCCATTTTTTGTCGGGGTGGCAGGATTCGAACCTGCGACCTCCTGCTCCCAAAGCAGGCGCGATGACCGGGCTACGCTACACCCCGAAAAATGGTAG
>JBDNAJ010000077.1:0-9299 GCA_039768455.1 Candidatus Arcticimaribacter sp. | reverse complement strand
TTCTACATAAGGGCGGTGTCCTTCATAATCTCGAACAGGAACCTTTTCCTTAAAGGTTTCATAGCTGTCTATTTGATCAAAATCATGGTCTTGACCAAAGCGAGTTTTTCGCGCTTTTTCTACTAGCAATTTGAACGTTTCCTCTTGGGCAGCAATGGGATTGTTTTTCCATCGCTTGTTCTTGTTAACGATATATCGAGCAAAGAGTTTTGCGGCAAATTGTTTCATGCTTAGTTTTCTGAAAAATCAATAAAATTCTCTGGATTCATGGGGAAACCATCACTCCACAATTCAAAATGTAGGTGGTATCCGGTAGAATATTCTCCTGTGTTTCCTGCTGTAGCAATCACTTCTCCTGCTGCGACGGTCTCTCCTTGGGATTTGCTTAAACTCGCATTGTGTTTATAGGCAGATAACAAGCCATAAGGGTGTTCAATAATGATTACATAGCCCGTGTCTGCAGTCCACTCAGAGAAAATTACCGTGCCTTCTGCCACCGCTTTTATGGGAGCATTTTCATTTAATACAATATCAACGGCATAATGCTTGTTCACAGGATCGTAGACCTGAGAAAGGTTTCCTGTTGCCGGTGGATATAAGACAAAATCGACCTTGCTACCGCTGGTTAAGGCGACAGAATATTTGTCTTCTTGTTCCACTAAGGAACGCAAAAGCGAATCTTGTTTACTGCGTTTTAAAACAGAAGGATTAACGATGTTTTGCGTATCGAGATTGATCGCGTATTCTTTAATTTCTGCAATATCGACCTCTCCGGTTAAAACTTTTCGAATCGCGCTTAACTGTTGGTTTGATTGACGATAAGCGTTTAACAATGAGTCTAATCTAAAAGCGTTTTCCGCTGCTTGTTTTCGCATTTTTGTCGAGGCATATCCCGGAATAAATTCTTTGATCGGAGTGTAAGACACAAGCGCGATTGTGCCTGTGAATAATAGCGCAAAAAGGAAGGTGCAAATGATGATAACATTTAAGCGGGTAAGGCGAAAATATAACTGCTCCTCAAAGGTCTGCTCGTTTAAGATCACTAAACGATACCGGCTCAGTAGTTTTTTCTTTATTCTTTTGCTACGACTGGTTTCTTTTTTCATTACCCACAAATATAGAAATTCCTTATGGGAATAAATCTGCCTTTATCCCTTCAAATCACTTTAGAGGCGTTAAAATATTGTTTACATTTGTCCAAAAGCATCCTTTATGATAAGTGCAACGATTTTTTTCGGGGCAATCGGCCCACAACAAGTCATCCTAATCTTAGTGATTGTCTTACTCCTTTTTGGGGGTAGAAAAATTCCTGAATTAATGCGTGGCTTAGGTAGCGGAATCAAAGAATTCAAGAAAGCCACTAAAGAAGAAGAGGAAGAGCAAGCCAAAAAAGAGGAATAAATTATTCTCCTCTCTTGAACTTTAAGGTAGATAAAATACTGTTGAGTTCAAACATATAGTCTCGCTTTGAGACTGAAGGCGCAAAAGCAAATCCCTCTACAACAATCCAGTCTTTGGAAATACTGTCTTGTACCATATAATTGACAAATGGTCCTGCCATAAAATCTTTTTTTACTTCCCACATTCCCTTCGTCAAATAGGCTTTTTGACCGGCTAATTTTGTTCTGTAGAAATAGGGTAGATAAGCCGCTTCTGTAATCATATGCGTATTCGGTAAACGTCCCGGGATATGCGCTTTCCCAATAGAGTCTCTTATCACAATCACCCTTTTTAAAGAAGGCTTTTCAAAAGCCGAAGCAGCTAAGGTATAAGCAATTAAATTCATGCTTCCTTTTTGAATAGGCTTTTCAATCCAAACAAAATTCAAGCTGTCTTTGACCGTCGTATAGGCAGAGGGATAGCTCAATTGTATCCCGAACTTTTCTTGTAAGTCCTTATCTTTTGTTAATGACTTACGTATTCTTCTGATCTTTTCTTTGCGCTCGTTTTCTTGAAAAGTCCCAATCAAAAGAGCGGCATTTTCTTTGATATATTCCGCCATTACTTCATCATCTTCGCCTTGTGAAATCGCTAAGATTTGTGGTCTAGCAAACTGATTTTGAATTAGTTGAAAATTATTGATGCTGTCTTTTCTAAACCAAATGATGTTTCTCCCATGACGTCCAAAGCCCGTAAATGCCGCAGGAACAAGATGGCGAATAGAAAAACGGGGCTCATCTAAAGGAAGCCCCTCATAAACCGTTGCGATTTCATTTCTTACAGTCTCTCCTAAAGCACCATTCCATTGGCTTTTTTTCATCACCACGGTAAGGTGGTTGATGTTCCCGCTAGAGTCTGGAATAAAAGCTTTTTGCTTTTTTGTTTCGCAAGAAAGCAACAAAAGAACACTGAATAGAAAGAGAAGTTTTTTCATGATTTAAGCTTTTAAAGCAGCAATTCCTGGAAGGGTTTTTCCTTCTAGGCTTTCGAGCATTGCGCCTCCTCCAGTAGAAACATAGCTTACTTTTTCGGCGAAGCCAAATTGTTTTACCGCGGCAACAGAATCTCCACCACCAACAAGAGAGAATGCTCCAGCTGCAGTACTTTCTGCAATAAATGTACCTAATTCAATCGTTCCATTCGCAAAATTTGTGAACTCAAATACCCCTAATGGCCCGTTCCACAAGATCGTTTTAGATTTTAAAACAACTTCTTTAAACAGCGCAAGGGATTGTGGACCAGCATCTAAGCCTTCCCATCCGTCTTCTATTTCGTTAGCCTTTAATGTTTTACGCTCTGTGTCGTTAGAAAAGTCAGTTGTAGCAATTACATCCACCGGCAAATGAATCTGTACGTTTTTGGCTTTAGCCTTCTCTAATAACTCAAGGGTATAGTCTAGATAATCATCTTCGCAGATTGAATTTCCAACCTTTCCGCCTTGCGCTTTTATAAAAGTGTACGCCATTCCACCACCAATGATTAGGTGATCTACTTTATCTAAGATGTTCTCAATAATGGTAATTTTCGAAGAAACTTTAGAGCCTCCTAAAATCGCTAAAACCGGTTTTTCACCTGTTTTTAAAACCTTGTCAATGGCAACGATTTCTTGCTCGAGTAGTTTCCCTACCGCTTTATTTTGATCAAAATACTGTACGATTATTGTTGTCGAGGCATGGGCGCGGTGTGCTGTACCAAATGCGTCGTTGATGTAGACATCAGCCAGTTGGGCTAACTCTTTAGCAAAGTTCTCGTCTCCTGCAGTTTCTTCTGCGTGAAAACGCAAATTTTCTAATAAAAGGATTTCACCTGCTTTAAGTTGAGTTGCTTTTGTTTTTGCATCTTCTCCTGTAGAGTCTTTTGCAAAAATGACTTTTTGACCTAGTACATTTTCAACCTCAGAAAGAATGTGTTCTAATGAGAGATCGGGGGTGATGCCTTTTGGACGACCTAGGTGAGACATAAGGATACAACTTCCGCCAGCAGATAGCACAGCGTCTATCGTGGGTTTCGCTGCTAAAATTCTTGTGTTGTCAGTTACTTTTTTCTCCTCATTTAAAGGAACATTAAAGTCTACCCTAATAATGGCTTTTTTGTCGTTAAGATCTAGTTGGTTTACCGTTGTCATAAAAATCAAATTTTGGCAAAGGTAGCTATATTAATTTTTTGAGCGCGGTTTAATTTTCGCCCAACAAAAATTTAAGTGTGGAAAGAATTATCTTTGGGCATGCGATTTACAGATAGTTTAGGTCAAGAAAGCGTAAAATCTGCTCTTTTGAACGCTTTTGAAAAGGGACAAGTTCCTCATGCTCAATGTTTTATTGATCAAGGGGGGAGGGGTGGTCTCGCTGTTGCGCTTGAATGCGCACTTTCCTTACTATGGGACGAAATACCCGATTCTCGCGAAAAAGCCTTACAACATCCTGATTTACAGTTTGTTTACCCTGTAAGTACTTCGGCAAATGTAAAAACAAAGCCGCTTTGTAAAGATTATAGAGAAGAATGGTTTGATTTTCTTCAAGAAGAAATTTATCACCCTCTTTCAGATTGGTTGTATAAAATTGGTTCTGAAAACAAGCAAGGAAATATTGGCGTTGAGGAAACCGAAGCGCTTTTTAAAAAATTATCCCTAAAAGCTTTTATGGGGAAAAATAAGGTTTGTGTGATTTGGGGAGTAGAACGACTCAACATACAAGCAGCAAATAAATTATTAAAGCTGATTGAAGAACCGCCTGCCAATACTTATTTTATTTTGGTGGCACAAAGTGCCGAAGATCTTATCAGTACGATTCGATCTAGGTGCCAGATAATTCCTTTTCCGCCAATAAAGCCAGCGGTGATTGAAAATGCCTTAATCGAAAAAGGCGCTTCTGCGCAAGAAGCTAAAAACATGGCGGTAGAGGCAGAAGGGAACTGGGCAACTGCCTTGTCTTTATTCTCTTCTTCAACACATACCCGAGAAATAGAAGCCTTATTGATCGAGTGTCTGCGTTGTTCTTTTCGTGCGGGTGGGAATAAAGCAATCGGGATCGAGCTTATGCAATGGGCCAATAAAGTAGGCCAAATGGGACGACCGCTACAAAAACAGTTTTTGCATTTTGGATTAGGGTTTATTCGTCAAGCCATGTTGGTTTCTTATCAAAGTGCAGACATTGTCACCTATCAACCAAAGAATACTTTCTCTTTAGAGAAATTTGCGCCTTATGTAAACAGCAAAAACATTGCGGCACTAACCCAACTATTCAATGACTCGATTTATGCGATTGAAAGAAACGCAAATGGGAAAATCTTGTTTTCTGATTTTTGTTTGGAACTCAGTCGTCAATTAAACGTCAAAGAAGATTAGCCCTTCTTTTTAAAAACGTAGCGTTTTGAAGAATACTCCTGGGTAAATAGGGCCAAAAGATTTGACCAACAACCCACCATCATTCCTTTGATAAAGGCAAATTTGTTTTTTTGGTGCTGCTCTGATAAATAACTGACATAAAAAGCATCAAAAACTAAGCCTTTACTTTCGACAAACGCAAAGCCATTTTCTTCACACAGCTGAATAATTCCTTTAGCAGAGAAATGCCAGAGATGTCTAGGCACATCATAAGCTGCCCAAAAGTTTCCATAATGCTTCGCATCATAAGAATTAAAATTAGGCAAGGCTAAAAACAAATGCCCTTGCTGATCTAAGCGATCATAAAATGTCTTGAGGAATTTAGCAGGGTCTGGCAGATGTTCCAAAACATGCCAAAGCGCAATTGCATCAAATTCTTTTTGAGGGAGTTCTTCTAGACTAGGGTAGAGCCGATCTTTTACAGCAGAAAAGTTGCGGGCTTTTTCGCTTGGCTCGACGCCATAGGCGTCCCAGTTTTTGGCATTTAAATAAGCAACTAAAGAGGCTGTTCCACAGCCAAAATCTAAATAGCGTTTATTTTGTTTACTGTGTTTTGTAAACCATTGTTCCTTTTGCTTTAGCATAATGTTTTGTGCTATAGCATAAAGGCGTTCTATGACAGAGCGCTTTTTGTTCCCATGAGAAATGTATTCTTCTGAAGCGTAATATTGCCCTAGCTCTTCCTCATTTGGCTGGGGATGGGTGTAGGCTATTTGTGTCTGTTGATCCAGGCGCACTTCAAAAGAATTACCTGTAACCAAATAATCTTTGGTTTTTGCTAAAAGGGAAAAGGAGTGTTTTGGTTCCACGTGAAACATTATCGGCCTAGTTTTACCAGAAGAACTGATATATCAGACGGGTTAATCCCACTAATGCGTGATGCTTGGGAGATTGTTTGCGGTTGAATATTACTCAGCTTTTCCTTGGCTTCGTGAGACAGAGAAGCCAGACAATGATAGTCAAAGTCCGCTGGAATCTTGACCGCTTCAAGTCGATTAAGTTTGTCAGCGTTTAACTTTTCCTTTTCTATATAGCCCGCATATTTAATTTGTATTTCTACCTGCTCTTGTACCGCTTTTGAAAATCCATTCTCTTCAATGTATTCAGCAACCTTAGGGACTGAGGTCATTTCTGTACTGGTGATATTAGGACGGGAATAGATCTTCGCCATCTTGTCTGACTGCTTAATCAGGGAAGAGTTTTTGGTTTCTAAAAAGCCATTCGCCTCTTCTGGGCTGATGCTGGTCTTTTCATAATAGGTTTTTAAGGTCTGCGTCTGCTCTTCTTTTTGATGCACCGCTTGCAAACGGTCTTCTTTGGCTAAGCCTAAATGATAGGCTTTTTCAGTTAACCTAAAGTCTGCATTGTCTTGTCTCAAAAGAGTGCGGTATTCTGCACGGCTAGTAAACATTCGATAAGGTTCCTCTGTTCCTTTAGTGATTAAGTCATCGATCAAAACACCTATATAAGCTTCGTTGCGCTGTAGGATAAAACGATCTTCTCCTTTATGATAAAGGTGAGCATTGATTCCCGCCATCATCCCCTGAGCAGCGGCTTCTTCATAACCTGTCGTTCCGTTGATTTGACCTGCGAAGAACAAGCCATTGACTAACTTAGTTTCTAAACTATGGGTTAACTGAGTGGGAGGGAAGTAATCGTATTCAATGGCGTAACCCGCACGAAAGAACTTCACCTGTTCAAAACCTTTTACTTTTTTTAAGGCTTCAAACTGTACGTCTTGAGGGAGCGAAGTAGAGAAACCATTGATATAATATTCTATCGTATTCCAACCTTCAGGCTCAACGAAGATTTGGTGACGGTTTTTATCTGCGAAGCGATTGATCTTGTCCTCAATAGAGGGACAGTAGCGCGGACCTGTGCTTTTGATTGAACCATTAAACATCGGGGAACGATCAAAACCAGTTCTTAAGGTATCATGAACTTCGTCGGATGTGTAAGTAATATGACAAGAACGTTGTTTCGTTAAAGGCTTTGTAAGCTGAGAATAGGAGAACTTATCTGGGTTTTCATCCCCGGGTTGTTCTTCCATTTTAGAAAAATCTAAGGAACGACCATCCACACGAGGCGGTGTACCTGTCTTCATTCTTCCAGATTCGAAACCGCGATTTTGTAAAGTTGCGGTTAGACCCGTTGCGGCACTTTCTCCCGCACGTCCACCGCCAAAGTTCTTTTCTCCAATGTGAATTAAACCATTCAGAAAGGTACCATTCGTTAGGACAACTGTTTTAGCATGAATCTTAATCCCGGTGCTTGTTACAACTCCGGCAATATTGTCTTTATCAAAAATAAGGTCGGTGACCATTTCTTGATAGAAGTCTAAGAGTGGGGTTTGCTCGAGCATATCACGCCAGGTTTGCGCAAACATCATACGATCAGACTGTACCCTAGGACTCCACATTGCTGGCCCTTTTGATCGGTTCAACATTTTAAATTGAATCGCAGATTTATCTGAAACGATCCCACTAAAGCCACCCATAGCATCTATTTCACAGATAATTTGCCCTTTAGCAATTCCTCCCATGGCAGGATTACAAGACATCTGTGCAATGTTTTGAAGGTTCATTGTAACCAACAAAGTTTTACTTCCCATATTGGCAGCAGAGGCTGCGGCTTCAGCGCCAGCATGACCACCTCCTACAACAATAACATCATATACATTATCAAACATTCTTCATTTGTTTCACGTGGAACATCTCAATACAACGATTTTCTTGGGTTCTCATGGCTGCTTTTTCTTCTTCTGTATGGTCATTGTAACCTACACAATGTAAAAAACCATGTGAAATGAGTCTAAGAAATTCATTTTCAGTGGTTTCATGGTTTATTTTGGCATTTTCAAGCATGCGGTCTATAGAAATATATATCTCCGCCTCAACAACAGCATCATCTCTATATGAAAAAGTGATAATGTCTGTATGGGTGTCATGTTTCAAATAATCTTGATTCATTTTAAGAAGACTATTCTCGTCTACAAAATTATAATGAAGTTGAATTATTGAAACATTAAACTCAATAGCAAGGTTGTTAAGCCAACTAATTAAATCAGATTGGTTTAAAGATAGCTTTGGAATGTCATTGAAATAAATCATAAACTGATGCAAATATAGCCAAACTAGAAGTATGCAGAAGTGAGGTATAGCATGTATCTTTGCAGAAAATATATTTGATGGAAAGAGTACGATTTGCACCTAGTCCAACTGGGCCACTACATATCGGTGGTTTGAGAACTGCACTGTTTAATTATTTGTATGCTAGAAAGCATAATGGGGTGTTTATCCTTAGGGTAGAAGATACTGATCAAAACAGAAAAGTGGAGGGAAGTGAAGCATATATTCATCAAAGCTTAGCCTGGTGTAATATTACTCCTGATGAAGATCCAGTTAAAGGAGGAGACTATGGTCCGTACCGCCAAAGCGAGCGAAAGGCAATCTATGCTGATTATATCAAAAAGTTGATTGATAATGGCAAAGCTTATTATGCTTTTGATTCTAGTGAAGAGCTTGCGACTGCCAGAGAAATGGCAGAAAAAGAAAAAGGCGCTTTCAAGTATAATGCTGAAAACAGAAGTGCTTTTAAAAATAGTTTGGTCTTAAGTAAGGAAGATACCGCTAAATTAATTGAGAAAGGGGACTACGTTGTTCGACTTAAGGTAGATCAAGATGAAAATGTCGTTACCTCTGATTTAGTGAGAGGAACCGTTCGGGTAAATACAAATGAGTTGGAAGATAAAATCTTAATGAAAAAAGATGGAATGCCAACCTACCACTTTGCGAATGTTGTCGATGATCATTTAATGAAAATCACAACGGTAATTCGTGGGGAAGAATGGTTACCATCCTTGCCCATACATCAGTTGTTGTACGATGCTTTTGGATGGGATGCGCCCAAATTCATGCATCTACCTCTAATTCTAAACCCTTCAGGAAAAGGGAAATTGAGTAAACGTGATGGCGATAAAAATGGTTACCCTGTCTTTCCCATGGCGTGGAACGAATCTACAGGATATAAAGAGAATGGTTTCCTCCCAGAGGCACATCTAAACTATATCGCACAGCTTGGATGGAGTATAGGAGAAAAGGAAATCATGTCCTTAAAGGAAATGGAGGAAGCGTTTGACGTTAAAGCCATTCAGAAAGGGGGAGCACGTTTTGATTATGAAAAAGCAAAGTGGGTCAATCAACAACACTTAGCAACTTTTGGCGAAGCCATGTTAATCGAAACTTATCCAAGCTATTTTGAGGAATTAAAAAAAGCAGTGGGAGATAAGTTGACCGATGCAGTTGGTTTAATCAAAGAGCGTCTTGTCTTGTTAAATGATATAAAAGCGGAAAGCGATTGCTTTATCAACGACCCAGTAGAATATGACGCTAAATCAATAAAACGTATTGCTAAAATCGATCTTGCGAAAGTTGGAGCACTGTTAAAAGAAGGAATTCAGGAGAATGAATTAAGCGAA
>JBDNAJ010000076.1:0-7579 GCA_039768455.1 Candidatus Arcticimaribacter sp. | reverse complement strand
GTCGAGATAAGTTGTGATGAGCCCTTTTTTAGCGACCATTTCTGTGGTCAAGGAGTCTATGGGCTTTAACGCGTTTGCTTTTTTCTTTTTTTGCGCTTGTAGCGAAAGGGTGAAAAATAGGATCAGTAGGAAAGGAAAAGACTTCTTCATATAATTTTATTAACGTGATAAATCTACAAAAGATTTTGTCAGCTTGAGAATGAATTTGATGGCCGAATTGAAAAACCATTGTCTTTTAAGCTTTTCATTTTCTTCTCTTTTGATTTAGTCATCTATTTTTTTGTGCCCTTTTAGGTAATGATTACCTTGGATGCCATAAATAACTATTGAAATGAATTTCGAGTACACAGAGAAATCCCTAGCATTGCAAAAACGGGTAAATGATTTTATGGTAGAACATATCTACCCACATGAAGAAGAGATACAAGCTTACCATCACGATCATAATAATTTATGGCAAGATTTCCCCAAATTAGAAGAATGGAAAGCTGCGGCGAAACGCGAAGGTTTATGGAATTTATTTCTCCCTACAGATTATGGCAACTTGAGTGCAGGGTTAACGAATCTTGAGTATGCACCTTTAGCTGAGCTAATGGGACGTTCTAAAATCGCTTCAGAGGTATTTAATTGTTCTGCTCCTGATACAGGAAACATGGAAGTATTTGCAAAATACGGAACTCCAGAACAGCAAGCACAATGGCTCAACCCATTGATGAATGGCGAAATACGTTCTGCTTTCTTAATGACTGAACCCGCTGTTGCATCTTCTGATGCGACCAATATAGAAACCTCGATTGTTAGAGAAGGGGAGGAATATGTGATCAATGGCCGTAAATGGTGGTCTTCGGGCGCTATGCGCCCTAATTGCAAGGTGTTTATCGTGATGGGGAAAACAGACCCTACTGCACACAGACATGCGCAACAAAGTATGATTATTGTTCCGCGGGATACACCTGGCGTAGAAATTGTTCGTCCATTGCGCGTCTTTGGTTCGATAGATTCTCCAGAAGGCCATGCCGAAATAAAATTGACCAATGTTCGTGTACCGCTAGCAAATATGTTGTTGGGCGAGGGGCGTGGTTTTGAAATTGCCCAAGGTCGTTTAGGTCCTGGTCGCATTCATCACTGTATGCGATTAATCGGTGCGGCACAACGCTCTCTTGAAATGATGTGTGAACGTGTGGCAGAGCGTGAGGCCTTCGGCCGAAAAATAAAAGACTTTAGTAGCATAAGACAAGACATTGCAAAGTCTGCTGCAGAGATTGAGCAAGCGAGATTGTTGACCCTTTCTTGTGCAGATAAGATTGATAAATTTGGCGCTGCAGGCGCTAAAAATCTAATTGCAATGATCAAAATTGCAGTCCCAGACATGACGACAAAAGTGGTCGACCGCGCCATACAAGCACATGGGGGTATGGGCGTTTGTCAGGACACTCCGCTGGCAGAGTTCTGGATTTACGGCCGTACCATTCGTATTGCCGATGGACCAGACGAAGTGCACATGTATCAACTGGGTAGAAACTTAGTGAAAGAAGTATTGACTTCTTCTTAAGCTAAACGATAAATTTGATTGAGCCCTTACTGGATTATTCTTGTAAGGGTTTTTTATTGAGGGCCATTAAAACAGCGATTGCTCCGCCGCAATAACTCAGGGTCATAAGCAGACCAGAAATCATGACGATATAAGCCAAAGAACTGTATCCTAACCAAAGAAAATAGATCCCTCCAAAGGTTACAATGATGGAACAAAAGGGTTCGATCATGAAGAATTTTTTCCAGAATAGTGGCAGTTCTGTTCCCCAAACCAATACCCCTAAAAAAGCGAATATAAAGCCAATAGAAAGAATATGTGTGTGCAAGATGGTGAGCATCTCGCGCTCTCCTTTTTTGAACTTAAGGACGGCAGCATCTTCGACCTCATCATTACCGTTGTAATTCTCTACCATACCCTTAGGGGTCGTGCTATCTGTTTGCGCAACAAAGAGCAGGCCTGTAAAATAACCTATCGATAGGATTATGATAAAAGCAAATAAGAATGTTTTGAAGGGCTTTGAAAAATTGCGAAGTAAAAAAGCGGGTTCCATTACTGTCCTACCGCTGCTATTCCACGATTCTTTAAAGAAGAGAAAACATGATTGACAGAAGCCGTCATCGATTGAACAGAGATGGTCGCACCAGAAATAGCACTGATGTTATTCCCAAAGACGAAAGCATCGTTAGATTGCTTCTTTACAAACTGTGATAACCAGCGTTTACTGGCGATTTCACCACCGTAATCTTCTCGATAAATGAGCACAGTAGCTTTTTTAATGGTGAAGCTAGGGTCGAATAAGATTAAATACTCAAAGGTGTCTGTTTTACTGGGAGCAGTCCCTAAAAAAGTATAGCCTAAAAGCTCGTCATTTACTTTAATTTCGTTCATCTGTTGTCCTACAAGAAATGGACTAGAAGGAATTGTGATCGTCGAGTCAGTGAGTTCAAACTCTTCTACAGAAAAGATGGCTTTAACTTCTTTTGCAACCTTCTTTTGGATTCTTTTAGTCAGAGCATTATTATTAAATGTTGCCCCTGAACTTAGGAGAAAAAAGGATAAAATTAAAAAGAGGATTGAGCTTGTTCTCGACATATTCAAATTCTATGGCACAAATATATTTTACAAATTTTAAACGTCCAAGTTTATTTAGATTAATTTTAAATAAATTAGAACCAAACGCCTACACCAACGTTAAATTGACCATATTGACTGTCGGCTAAACCAGTTGCTTTTGATTGATAATCCACTTTAAACACAGTACCTATTGACATATGGTAGCTCAAGCCAGTGGTCCACTCTTGTCTATCATAAGCAAGGTTTTTAGTGAGGTTGCCAGCAACAGCTTTAAGGGTGTCATATGCTTCATAGCGAACAAAAGCATCTAGGCGTTGTTTGTTTGTGATGGGCAGAATATTATAGGCTGCTTCTAGATAATATCCTTCTAATTGGCTTCCTAAGTCGCGTTCTGTGAATGTATTATAGGCTTCGGTATCGCTTAAGTTGGCATGAACATATTGTCCTCTTGCAGAAAATTTCATCCATTTATAGCGGGCGTCTAGTCCGATCATAGAGACCCCTATATCACTCCCAAGCACATCATTAACAGCGTCATCAGCTTGTGTTCTTCCGTGATAGCCAGATAATCCAATACGCAGGTTTGGAATCCCATAGTAGTCTAATTTAGCAGACAGGTTAAACTGATCTACCATTGATTCTGCGCCTTTTTGACGTCCTCCACGAAGGCCGTTGCTCCCTTTTAATTTTCCGGCTTCGCCGTCATGAGAAATAAAACCATTGAATAGGTAAGCTTGGTATCGCAAGGCAAGTCCGTCTAATCTTCCTGACACTCCAATCCCGATTTCTCTCCAGGTGGTTGGAACGATTTTATTGTCCATGCTGGGACGCTCTACCCCGTTAAAGGTGGTAGGTTCGTGAAATTCATTGATGATTCCCATAGGGACAAGCATTAAACCTGCTCTAATATTGACAGCATTTGCAATAGAATAGTTGACAAAGGCTTGTTCAACATAAACTTCTTTAACGTGTTCGTATTCTATCTCTGTTACAAACTGTACTCTATCGTCAAACTTATACCCAAACAACATAACCAGGCGTTGTACATCTAATTCTCCGTTTAAGTTGTTAGGTTGATTGTAAAGAATCTCTCCATAGCCACCAATAGTAACCCCTTGAGGGATGCCACTTAAATTACTAAGGATTCTTTGGTATCCATTAATTTGAAGGCTTTGCGCCAAAGAATCTGCCGCAGTAGTGCTTTGATTTAAAGTAGTTTGTTGGGCAGTTAGGGTAGCAAAATTTAATAGTGAAAAGCTAAGAATGATGTAAAGATTCTTCATTTAAGTTTATTTAGACTTGTTTTAAATAACGCTGCAAATATAAATCCTGAAACTTGAATGACAAAGTCTATTTAGAATTATTTTAAATAAAAGCACACTCTTTTCTTTTCATTAAAAGCAATTGCTTTTTTGAGCATGGAATGGGCTTAAATAGGGGGCAATAATCATTAGAAATACCGAAGGAGTAACGATCTATTTTTGGATAAAATCGTTGTTACTTTATGTTGTAAATAGATTACTATTTAGTAAATAAGCGTTTTCTCACCCCAGGATCATCCCCGCCATGGTCGCCGACATCAAAGAGACTAAAGTCCCGCCTAAAACAGCTTTTAGACCTAATTCTGATAAGTTTTTATGTTGAGACGGGGCAAGGATACCTATCCCACCTATTTGAATCCCGATAGAAGAAAAATTCGCAAAGCCACACAGGATAAAGGTGGACATCACGATTGACTTTTCATACATCAAGTGCATGCTGTTCCCTACATTTTTTAAATCGGCTAGTTGCACATAGGCAACAAATTCGCTTGCCGCTAGTTTGATTCCTAATAGTTGGCCGACAAGGGTCATATCTTCTTTGGCTACGCCTATTAACCACATTAATGGTGCAAAAAGATAACCTAAAATAAATTCGATGGTCAATTCATTGTAAGGCGTGTTTGCTGCGATAATATCATTTAAACCAACCATGCTACCCAGACCGCTTAATGCATCATTCACTAGAGCGAGTAGGGCGACAAAGACTAACAGCATTGCGCCAACATTTACGGCAAGTTTTAAACCTTGTGTAGTACCGTTTGTAATGGCGGCTAAGATGTTGCTACCAAAGTCTTGCTTTTCGATTTCAGTACCACTAATGTGATCTACCACACCAACTGGTGGAACCAGAATACGAGAAAATGCCACCGCTCCAGGAGCAGCCATTACAGAAGCGGCAATAAGGTGTTTTGTAATAATGATGCGTTGCACGGGATCATCTCCGCCCAGAAAGCCCACATAGGCCGCGAGTACACTACCCGCCACTGTTGCCATTCCACCAACCATAACGAGATAGATTTCTGAGCGTTCCATTTTATCTAAATAAGCTTTGATCAATAAGGGGGCTTCGGTTTGTCCTAAAAAGATGTTTCCTGTTAAGGAAAGACTTTCTGCCCCGCTAATATCAACTAGCTTGCGAAGGGCTAAAGCTAAAAAGCCTACGATCTTTTGAATTACTCCTAAATAATACAAGACTGAAGTAAGAGCAGAGAAAAATAAAATCACTGGCAGCACTTGGAAAGCGAAAATATAGGCGGTTTTTGTCAAGTCAACAATCTCCCCAAAAAGGAAGCTGCTTCCTGCCATAGTGTATTCAATTACTTTAATAAAGAAGCCCCCTAATTGTTCAAATAAAGCTTGTACAAAAGGAACTTTTAAGATGCAAATTCCAATAAATAATTGTGTGGCTAAAGCCAAAATAACTGTCTTCCACGGAATGTTTTTACGGTGACTACTTGCTCCAAAAGCAATGAGCAAGAGCACAATAATCCCCATACAGCCTTTAAGGATAGAAGCGAGGGTTATTCCATTTGAGGGGATAAATTCCATGTGGTATATTTCAGTTTAATAAAATAGACATACAACGACAAGATACAATTTTGCTTCCCTTTTGCAGAAGGGAAAAGGCAATAAGAAACGATTCAATTCTTTTTTTTAATGAGATTTTCTTTTGTTAGCGAAGAGTAAATTAAACCCATAAATCTGGTGTAGAAAAGCCGCCATAAAAGTGAGTACAATAGATTTTTGAGCGATTACTTGTAGCATAAGATCTTCTTCGCTATAGATTTTTCCAGGACCAATCTGTGGTCCAAAAAAGATAATTCTTAAGTAAACAAAAAGCACAATACAAAAGGCGACATACCCTAGAACATAACTGTTGCTAAGAGCGCTTGAATGATAGATCGTAAGACTGTGAAGAATGCATAGAAAAAAGAGGGTTAGAAAAGCATAATTGGCAAAAAACACATGTGCCTCAAAATGAAGATCATGTGGTACAAATCCAACTCCAGCATAAAAGAATCCTGCGAGTAATCCCACTGGCATAGTAATTCTAGCATAGAAGATTGATTTGCTCGTGTCTTCTATAAGCGGAAAGACCTTTTTAAAGTGAAAGTAAAAGAGCATCAATGTCCCCCCGATCAAAATCAAGCTTCCATTGAATAGCAGCATTGATGGGGTGTTGTCTTCTTGAATAATCGCTGGGTTAGTCTCGTCTGTATTTGTTTTTAAACTCCCTAATTCACTCAAGAAATTGTGTGTAAACGAATAGTAGTCAGATTGATAATTGATGATCTCTTTATGAGAACCAGGGTGAATCAAAGCTGCTATAATACAACAAACAAAAAAGATTGAGATTGATACAATGGGGAGCTGGACTAAATATAGTTTTGCTTTCTTCATAAAAGAAATTTAGTGTAGTAAAACCTTTAAGTAACGAATTATTTAAATGAGAAACGATTAAAAGCCTAAACAGTTTTCTCCCACATCGCTCTAAGGTAGTCTAGGTCTTTTTGAATGCGCGAAATCACCTCTTGTTCGCTTATGGTAAGTTTTGAACGTCCTTTTTCGGCTCCGCCTAATTCATGTTCAACATGCAAAGAAACAGGAACGTTAATTTGGTACTTTTTGAGCAAATAAAAATAACGGCTAAAGTTGACCATTCCTTCTCCTAGAGGGACATTGATAATTTTCCATTTCCCGTCTACTATGCCCCATTTAAAATCTTTGATCACGATGGAGTTAATGTAAGGAAGGATGCGTTCTAGGCCTAGCTCCCAACTTTCCCCGCCTTCAACTACGGCATGTCTAATGTCGTATTGACAGCCGATATGTTTCCCTTGAGTGGCTTCAAAAATAGGGAGCAAGTCCCAAACTGGTGCTCCGACATGTTTCCCGGCATGGTTTTGATAGCCTCCAATAAGCCCTAATGTTTTATTTAATTCTTCCAACTCTTTGGCTTGTAAGCCATATAATGCTTGGCTTTCTTGAATAGGGGTGTCCTCTGGATATTTTAGCCAATCCGTTCTATAATGGGTAATCCCCAAAGAGCTAGCGGTTTTTAATACTTTCTTTTGGACGGAGTCATTTGCATCCCAGACATTTGTGGTCATCATTTTTACCGCAAGTGCATGTTTTTGCATGGCGGCTACGGCCTTAGGTAAATCAGTAACTACATTTTCTGGAAGTACGTGACCTTTTGGGCGAACGGTTAAATCAAGACCATCAAAACCCATTGCCGCCGCTGCGGCAGACATATCGTTATAATCTAAGAATTGTAAGTGCTTTGAAAAGAGATGTACAGAAAGTTTTTCTGGTGACTTCGACAAACTGTTGGTTAACCCACTTTGAAAAGACATTAGTGGGACACTGGCCATTCCTAATGCTGAGAGTTGTGTGAATTCTCTTCTAGAGTAATTTTTTGATTGCTTTGACATAGCTCAATTTTAATTCAGACTAATATAATCAATCAGTAAATCCTTTTCTAATTTTTGCTGCTTTATGTAAAGCTTAGAAGGTCAAAAACAAAAAACCCACAACTTTCGTCATGGGTTTTTTTTGCGGAGAAAGAGGGATTCGAACCCCCGGAGGTGTGACCCTCAACAGTTTTCAAGACTGCCGCATTCGACCACTCTGCCATTTCTCCTATGCG
>JBDNAJ010000075.1:0-15187 GCA_039768455.1 Candidatus Arcticimaribacter sp. | reverse complement strand
TGTTCAACAGAATTCTCAACCTTATATAGAGTGCGGTATCTCGCATATAAAAAATGGTATTTTTTATGCAAAAATTGTGTTGATGTCGAAAAACCAAAGAACGACCACTATCAATATGGTGGTACTTGGAAAAAATAGTCTATTTTTATATTTCAATTATTTAAAACAAACAACATGGGAGTAGGAGGAATCGTTATCGCAACTATATTTTTATGCATCGGATTTTTAATCCTTGCAGAAATTCAAGAAAGATATCTTTAAAATAAAACGGTATGGCAACTTACGAATGTAAACAATGTGAAATGGCAGTTAACGCCACTTGTGCAAAATGTGATGAACCACTAGTCAATGACCACTTAGACGTCAACGGACAACAAGTGCAAATTTCTAAATGCCCTAAATGTGAAGGGAAAATAAAATCTCCTTTGTGTTGCGGTGAGGACATGCAATGTGAGGTTTAGCTTAAGCCACTAAAAAACGGAAGAACTCTTTCCACCAATTCATAAATATCGTTTTATACCTTACAAACGATACTTATGGGTACTTTATTGTTAAGACACGATGAATCATCGCTTTTCTCTAAATAAAATCCATCAAAAAGAACTAGAGCAACTAGATGGGTGGCATCATGTCAAGAAGGCTATCGCCAAAATATTCCCTTTTTCTTCCTTTAATGACGCCATTGAATTTGTCAATGCAGTCGCCCTATTAGCAGAAAAACACCATCATCATCCCGAGATAACTATTGACTATAACAAGGTTTCCCTAAGCCTAACCACAAAAGATAGTGGTGGGTTAACAGAGAAAGATTTTGCACTGGCTAAAGAAATTGATACCTTATTAAAAAATTAAAATTATGGAATGGTACATGAAAAATAGATGGTGGATTTGGTCGGTAACTGGGGTGTATGTCGCCTACCGATTGTATACTTCGCTGTTCCTTTAAATTCAATATTATCTTTATGAAAAATTTGCTGACTCTTGTTGGGTTAATTCTCCTATACACTAATACCTTCGCTCAAATCAATCCCCAAGACGTAGAAATTGTCCGGGATAACTTTGGGGTACCTCATATCTATGGTAAAACTGATGCCGATGTCGCCTATGGATTAGCCTGGGCACATGCCGAAGACGACTTTAAAACCATTCAGCAAGGTTATTTGGCGGGGAATGCGCTTTTGGGAAAACACATCGGCACTAAGGGGGCTGGAGCAGATTTTATCGCTCAGTTTATTGGTTCTAAAGAAATCATTGAAAAGGAATATGATCAAAAGATTAGCCCTGAATATAAGAAAATAGCCGAAGCCTATGCACAGGCACTTAATAAATATGCTAGCACCCATCCAGAAGAGGTTTTAGAAGATGATCTATTCCCAATTAACCCAAAGATGATGCTGCGCTATGCACAATTACAGCTCTTTGTCTCTTCGCGAGGAGATTATTGGGTTAGACGTATTATTGACAATAACGTTAAGCTCGAAGCCCCACAGGAAGAAATTACGGGCTCTAATACCTTCGCCTTTAACAGCAGTAAAACCACAGATGGGAACACCTATCTCGCCATCAATACCCACCAACCTTTAGATGGACCAGTCTCTTGGTATGAAGCACATTTATGCAGCGAAGAGGGCACCAATATCATTGGGGCTTTATTTGCAGGAACACCCAGTATTTTGATTGGAGCCAACCAGCACCTAGGCTGGGCACATACCGTCAACTACCCAGACAAGACCGATGTCTTTAAACTCGAAATGCACCCCACTAAAAAGGGGCAATACAAAGTGGATGACGAATACCTCACACTGGAGAAAAAGAAAGCAAAACTCAACATCAAAATATTAGGGATTCCCCTCAAGATTTCTAAAAAATACTACGAAAGCATCTTTGGTCCTACCTTAAAAAACAAATCGGGTTACTATGCTGTTCGCACACCAGCACTATATGAGATTAGAGGTTTAGAACAATGGTGGCGCATGAATAAAGCTACTTCCTTTAGTGAGTTCTATGACATTTTAAAAATGAAAGCTTTACCAGGGTATAACATTGGGTATGCAGATAAAAACGACACCATTTTCTACATCTCAAATGGCCTAATCCCTAAACGTGCAGAAGGATACAACTGGAAAGAAGTTGTCCCAGGAAATACCCGTAAAACCCTCTGGACAGAAACCTATGACATTGAGGAACTTCCCCAAATAATCCAACCTTCTTCTGGCTATTTTTACAACGCAAATCACAGTCCATTTTTCTCTTCAGACGAGGCGAATAATCCCAATCCAGACGATTATGCGAAAGCGGCTAACTTTGAAACATATCACAACAATCGCTCTACCCGCTTGATGCAATTAATCGAAGCAGAAGATAAGGTGTCCTATGCCGACTTTAAACGCATTAAATACGACAACCAACTCCCTAAACCCTTTGTATACTCTTGGATGAACATCAATTATCTAGAAAGGATGGAGGCGGATAAATACCCTGAAATCAGTGACTTAGTGCGTCGTGTACAAAACTGGGACCGCAAAGCAACGGCTACTTCAATTGGTGCAGGGACCTACCTAATGTTGTATCATAAATTAAGACCTTACTACTACCAAATACCAGAACCTAAAATTATTCCAACGGCCATCCTCGTAAAAGCCTTTAAAGAAGTCAAGGCGCATATGCTAAAGCATTTTGGCACAACCGAAGTAGCCCTAGGGGAGTATCAAAAATTGGTTAGAGGGAAAAAAGAACTTCCCGTATTTGGAATGAACGACGTCGTTACTGCCATGTCTGCTGTGCCGCACAAAGACGGAAAAGTGAAAGTAGTAGCGGGAGAATCTTATATCGAATTAGTCAAATTCACGCCAGAGGGACCAGAAATTGAATCTGTGATTTCTTATGGATCTTCAGACCATCCCGACTCACCTCATTACGGAGATCAAATGGAGTTATATACTCAGTTTAAAACAAAGAAGATGACCTTTGATAAGGCGAGCATTTACGCGAATGCAGAACGCATTTATCACCCGCAATAGGGCTAACGCCCTAAGGCATCTTTATAAACCGCTATATATTGATTGACAACAGCGTCAATGTCAAACCTTTTTGCTAAGGCATAAGCGCTGTCTTTCATGCTTTCTAATTTTTCATCGTCCTTGAGCAAGTTGATCGATTTTTTTGCCATGCTATCTACATCCCCTAAGTCAAAAAGATAACCTGATTCACCATCAATATTGACTTCTGGTAAACCACCTACATTAGTTGAAATAACAGGTACACGCATCATCATGGCTTCAAGGGCTGCAAGCCCAAAACTCTCTGAAGCAGAAGGCAGTAGAAACAAGTCAGAATAACACAAGATTTGATACACTTGGTTGCTTTTCCCCAAAAACTTTACACGATCATCTATACCCAACTTTTCACAAGTCTCCATGGCTTTTAAGCGCTCTGGCCCATCTCCCACCATAATCAAAATGGCATTGACTTCTTTTTGAACACGATAAAACACTTCGATTACATCATCGATTCGTTTCACCTTTCTAAAATTACTGATATGCGTAATGATTTTTTGATCGTCTTCTGCAATCAAGCTGCGTTGGCAATCTTCGTCGTGATGCTGATGCTTAGAAAAGTCGACAAAATTAGGGATTACCTTAATATCCTTATGCACCTCAAAAACATCAAGCGTATCCTGCTTTAAACTTTCTGAAACCGAGGTGACACAGTCAGAATGATTAATACTAAAGGTCACCGCAGGCTTATAGAATGGGTGTTTTCCTACTAGGGTTACATCTGTTCCGTGAAGGGTAGTTACTATGGGTAAATCAATCCCTTGATCTTTTAGCATCTGTTTCGCCATATAGCCGGCATAAGCATGCGGAATGGCATAGTGCACATGCAGCAATTCAATCCCATAAGTTTTCACTGTATCGACTAACTTACTTGACAGGGCTAACTCATAAGGTTGATAATGAAACAGTGGGTAGTCAGGTACATTCACTTCGTGGAAATGTAAACTACTGTTTAAAATCTCTAACCTTACGGGTTGCTTATAGGTGATAAAATGTACTTCGTGCCCACGATGAGATAAGGCCAGGCCTAATTCTGTCGCGACCACTCCGCTTCCACCAAAGGTGGGATAACAAACAATAGCAATTTTCATTTAGTATAGAATAGCGTCGTGCACTAATTTAAGCATTCGCGGACGAATACTTTGCTCAATTAGCTTCCGATTTTTTGCAGAAGGATATGCTCTGTTTGATAAAAATACAAATACGATTTGTGTCTCAGGATCGGCCCAGGCATAAGTCCCAGTAAAGCCAGCATGGCCAAAACTTTCAGGAGAAATCCCATCGAAGGCCATTCCGCCGCCCCACAGTTGCGGTTTATCAAGTCCTACTCCTCTCCTATTTTCTTGCTCACAATAATAACATTGATTAAAGGCATCAAAAGTCGCCGAACCAAAGAATTGCTTTCCTGCATAGCTTCCTTTTTGCAAATACATTTGCATAATGGTCGCTACTTCTAGGGCGTTTGAAAACAGTCCTGCATGACCACTCACCCCTCCTTGTAAAGCTGCTGTCATATCATGCACATAACCCCGCAATTCTTGTTGACGAAAATAGTCATCCACCTCAGAAGGTACAATGCGATTTTCTGGTAAGGCTTTATGCGCATTATAGCCTGTTACACTTAGGCCTAAAGGCCTAAAAATACGTTCATCAGCCAATTGATCTAGACCGGTATTATAGCGCTCTTCTATGATGTGCTGCATAAAAATCAACGGAAGGTCAGAATAGCGATAGCCCTTCTCGGTCAAATCACTCTCAATTAAAACCGCTAATTGATCACTGGCTAAAGTTGAACGGCCATAAATCCTTTTTGCCACCTCGATAGGAAAACGTTTAGAAGCTGAAGACCGGTAATATTTGCGTAAACGTTTAGCATCCCTTTCCCTCAAAGTCTCTTTATAGAAGGGGATCCACGGCGTTATTCCTGCTTGATGAGACAAAACTTCTTTAAAGGTCAAATCGGCTTTATTTGTGCCTTTAAATTGATTGGAAAGCGAGCCTAAAGTACTTTCAAAAGACATCTTTCCTTGATCAACTTCTTGCATCAACAGTGGTAAAGTGGCTAATATTTTTGTCAATGAAGCGACATCATAAACATCGGTTAATTGGACTGCTTGCTTTCTTGCGAAGCTATGATGACCAAAGGCTTTATGATAAAACACTTTTCCATTTCTTGCTGCTAAAATTTGAAAGCCAGGTGCCACAAGGGAATCTAAAGTGGTTTGCGCTAAGGCGTCTAGGGCAAATAATTTACTTGCATCTATCCCTACATCAAAGGCTGTGGTATTTTGGAGCGCCTGCGGCGCCAAAGTAAATACAATTCCATGCCCAGCAGGAAAATCAGGATGAATCGAAACGGGTAGTTTTCCCTTCGCCCCTCGCTTCCCAAGGATCAATTGGGCGACCTGCTCTTGTGCAGCTTTATTGTTTTGATAGCCGACTATGATGCCTTCATAAGCAGTTAAATCTTCTAGTTTTGACAAAGCATATGGCTTTACAAATGTGGCCAAAACAACTTTGTGCGCTTGATTTAATGCTGCTAAAAGTTCGCGCTCCTTTGGAGAGAAATCATCAGCCTTCCATGGATTTGCATTAGAACGATGAAAGCCCACGACTATGGTAGAAAGGTCTTTGGCAGCATTAAGCACAGTAGGAATATCTCCAGTAAAAGTAAGGCGCTGAAGAATGCGTTCTGATGCTAAGCTTTGATAAAAGCCTTCTCCTTCGTCATCTCCAAGAGTTAAAAAACCGACCACTTCTTTCTCCTTCAGTGGTAAAACCGCTTCATTCTTGACTAAGGTAATCGCCTCGCCCATGGCTTTGTGGATTAAATAATCGTCTAAAGGAGCGTTAATGTCTTCAGCGATTCCATCAATTGGAATAGGGGAAAAGTTCGCTAAACCAACTTTGTATTTTGCTTTTAATATCTTTTTAACCGAATGGGCTAAACGCTCTTCAGTAAACTTATTTTGTTTCAAAGCACGCTTCATTTTTTTTACGGCTTTTTTAAGATCATTAGGGATCAAGAGTATATCGTTACCCGCTAAAAATGCCGCGACATCAATGCTGTTGATTTTAGATACTTCAGAAGCTGCTCCCATATTCAAGGCATCGGTAATGATTAGTCCTTTGTAATTATTTCGCTTGATTAAAATCTCGTCAATAATCTTTTTTGAAAGCGAGGAAGGGATCCCTTCTTCTAATGCGGGAACATTTAAATGCCCCACCATGACAGAAGATACACCTGCTTCCATTAAACGATCAAAAGGATAGATCTCTGTCGAGAGCAAACGTTCTTCCTCAAAACGAATTAAAGGCAGGTCAAGATGAGAATCTTTGGCGGTATCGCCATGCCCTGGAAAATGCTTAGCGGAAGAAAGTACACCGGCGCGATGCATTCCTTGCATAAAGGCGAGTCCTTTTTGGGTGACATTCTCCTTTTCTTCTCCAAAGGAACGATTCCCAATAATGGGGTTCTTAGGGTTTGTATTAATGTCAACATCAGGGGCAAAATTGATATGTACCCCTAAGCGTTTTGCTTGTTCCCCGATACGGTTCCCTACCGCCTCGACTAGCTTATTGTCTTGAATTGCCCCCAAGGTCATATTCCACGGGAAGGCTTGAACAGAATCTAAACGCATGGCTAAGCCCCATTCTGCATCCATTCCAATTAAAAGAGGGGTTTTACTGGACTGCTGCAGCTTATTGAGCCAGTGGGTTTGTTCAACTGGACCCCCTAAAGAAAAAATAATTCCACCAAGGTGATAATCTTCTACTTGGCTTTTGATTTGCTTAAAGTGAGCTTCTCCTTGTTCACTAAAGGCCATGACCATAAACAATTGGCCAATTTTTTCCTCTTGTGACATTTGTGCATAAACACTGTCTACCCATTTTTGTTGCGTTTCAAAATCGCTTGTTGCTAAAGGATCCTCTATTGTTTGAGCAAAAGATAAACCGCCCCACAAGAGTGCTAATAAAATATAACGCATAAACAATGCTTTATTTAATGAAACGGGCATGCCAACTGTCATAAGCCGGTACTTCCCAGATACTTTCGTACTCTGACTTGTCCACTACCAGGTTATTAAAGACAATGGTGTCTAGGTTTACCTTGGGTGATTTAGCCAGTTTTCTAAATTCTTTTAATGGAGTATAAAGAATTTGCTCTTTTTCGCGATAGCAAACATTCATCTTATCAAGAAGAATCAGATCGAACTTTGCCTCTAACTGCTGTATTAAATGAACAGAAGCATCGATAGAGCAACCGGATGCTCCTTGCACTTCTTCGTCGAGACCAATGATAATAAAGCGATCATAAGGTAAATCAAAAGCAGTTTTTAAGGGAGTTCCATGGGTGGCCCATTGATTTAAAAACTGAGAAAGGATAGCGCTAATTTCTTCCTTTTCAATTGCTGTAAAAGGTCGAGAAGCGGGATAAATCCACACACGGGCATGGTCAGGTAAAGAAGAAAAGGGCACTAACATTTACAAATCTTTTGCTGTTGCAATCATTTCTGCGAGATCTAAGACTGGTAAGCTGTCTTCTTTCTCTTTGTTTTTAACTCCGTCAGACAACATGGTGTTACAAAACGGGCAACCCGCTGCAATAATATCAGGCTGGGTTTCAAGGGCTTGTTCTGTGCGCTCGATATTGATGTCTTTGTTCCCATTTTCTGGTTCCTTAAACATCTGTGCACCTCCTGCGCCACAACACAGGCCTCTAGATTTACAGCTTTTCATTTCAACAAGTTCTGCATCTAGTTTTCTAATGAGTTCGCGAGGTGCTTCATAGATATTATTCGCACGTCCCAGATAACAGGGATCGTGATAGGTAATTCTCTTTCCTTTAAAAGTTCCCTCTGCGATGGTCATGCGTCCATCGTCCAGTAAATCTCTTAAAAGCTGGGTGTGATGAATCACTTCGTACTTCCCACCCAGTTCTGGATATTCATTTTTTAAAGTATTAAAACAATGCGGACAGGTGGTAACGATTTTCTTTACCTCATAAGCATTCATGACTTCAATGTTCGTCATGGCCTGCATTTGAAATAAAAATTCATTCCCAGATCGCTTTGCAGGATCACCACTACAGCTTTCTTCGGCGCCCAGAACGGCAAAATCGACTCCGGCATTGTGCAATATTTTCACAAAGGCTTTAGTGATTTTTTTGGCTCTTTCGTCAAAACTTCCGGCGCAGCCGACCCAAAAAAGAATTTCGGGGCTTCGCCCTTCTGCCATACATTCTGCCAGTGTTGATACTTTAATCATAGTAATTTATTTAATCGTGTTGTCCATCGTCAAACACTTCGATGGTTACATCTTTTTCAACTAAATCAGTGAATTTACCGTTGTATCGAGTCGCTTTTACTAAGTGATTATCAATCCAGTGATAGTTTCCACCACGTGGTTTCCCCATTAAAAGACTGTGGTATTTGAACCCATTTTCTTTTAACCAAGTTTCTGTTACGTCTCTATGACTTTCAACACGGGAGGTAAAGAAACAGATCAAGTGCCCTTGATCATACCAACCGTTGAGGGTTGCTAAAGCATCTGGATAAAGTTCAGCAGTAGCCATACGCTCTGGCTCTTCGTTAGGAATATCATCACAGATGGTTCCATCGATATCAATGAGGTAATTTTTAATCCCCTCTGGCAATACCGGGCTTACTTCTTCTCCGTCTTCAACTTTTTTGTGTAAATAGCTTTCAGCTTCTTCTTTGTGCATAATGATAGTGTTGTGGTTTATAATTCTTGTGCCCAATTGGCTCTGTCTTGTTGATTAAAAGGCCAAGGGGCGCCGTTGTTTTCAATATTGCTCATCATATTATTTAAATCTGTGGGAGCAGCAGATTCTTCCATCACCAGATATTGTCTCATCTCCATAATGATTGAAAGTGGATCGATATCAACTGGGCAAGCTTCTACACAAGCATTACAAGAGGTACAGGCCCATAGTTCTTCGTTTGTGATATAATCGCCTAGTAATTGTTTTCCGTCGTCGACAAATTGTCCTTTGTTCTTTTCGATGTTATCCCCTACCTCTGTCAGACGATCTCTTGTATCCATCATGATTTTTCGAGGAGACAATTTTTTTCCTGTTTGATTAGCAGGACACTCGCTTGTACAACGTCCACACTCTGTACAGGTGTAAGCGTTTAACAATTGGACTTGGTTTAAATCCATCACATCTGATGCCCCAAACTTTTCAACTTCAGCACTGTCATCTGTGGCAGCGTAAGGGTCAGCACTAGGGTCCATCATCAACTGTACTTCTGCAGTGACATTAGCATTGTTATTAAATTGTCCCTTTGGACGTAAGTCCGCGAAAAAAGTATTTGGGAAAGCTAACAAAATATGTAAGTGTTTTGAATAGTATAAATAATTCAAAAAGCAAAAGATTCCAATGATATGCATCCACCAGGCTGTTCTTTCGATAAGAATAAGCGAGGACAATTTAATCCCGTCGAATAATGGAAGGATGAATTGGCTTACAGGAAAGGATCCTGATTGTACATAATGTGGGGTATCGGCAAAATTGGTTTGGATGGCTAAATCTGCGCCATTCATGGTTAAAAATAAACCCATTAAGACCACCTCGAAATACAAGATTAAATCGGCATCTAACTTTGGCCAGCCTTTCATCTCATCTTTCCAAAAGCGTTGAATTCGTATCACATTTCTTCTACACCAAAAAATGATCACGGCGATGAGTACCAAAGCAGCACAAACTTCAAAACTGGCAATAAGGACATTGTAAAACCCGCCCAAGAAAGGGGCGAAAATCCTGTGTGTCCCAACGATACCGTCGACCACAATTTCTAACAGTTCGATATTGATCAGGATAAACCCTACATAGACGACCACGTGAAGAATCCCTGCAATGGGTCTTTTGACCATTTTAGATTGCCCTAAAGCGATACGGGCCATATTCCCCCAGCGCTCATTAGCACGATCTGTTCTGTCGATCGATTTTCCTAAATAAATATTTCGCTTAATTCTACCAACATTCTTAGCAAAAATGCCACCGGCAGTAATTAGTAATAGCGTGAAAATAATATTAGGTAAAAAATCTACTAGCATTTATTCGTTCTTTTGATCTTGATAAGGTTCCTCTTTCTTTCCAAATAATGAAAAGTGAACATAGCGCTTTGGATGTTCTTTAAGGTCCTTAATTAATAGTTCTATCTCTTTCGTACTCGCTTCAATATTGTTATACAACTTTTCGTCTTTTAAAAGCTTCCCCATTGAACCATTACCTTGCTCTAAGTCAGATAATAAAACATTGAGACGGTCAAGGGTGGTTTCAAAAGATTGAATGCTTTGTTTGATATTAGACTGCGCTAAAGAGTCAGACAATTGATTGACATTCTTGCTTATAGCGGCAACATTATCAAGGGTGGTATTGAGGTTTCCTTTTTGCTTCGTCAATAAATTATCTAAAGAAGTAGCGACAGCATTGATGTTCTTTACTGTTCCAGATAACTCTACTAAAGTTGCTGACAAGTTATTTCTTCCGTCTTTATTGAGCACTTCATTAACACCAATAAAGAGGGTATCTGCATTGGCTAAAACGCTTTCTAATTTTTGCTGAAGAGGAGCAATTTGTTGATTGACTACATCTGTAAGACCAGGTTTAATTGTCGCTCTAAGGGTATCGCCATCTTTTAATTTAGCGGCATTGTCATATACTGGAATAATGGCGATCGATTTCCCACCGATTAAACCAGCTTCGTACAATTCTGCAGCACTATGTTTTGAAAAGGAGACATCGTTACGCAAGGTAAAGGAAACTAATATTTTTGCTGAATTAGGGAGGAAGTCAATGCTTGCTACCTTTCCTACGGCCAATCCATTAATGGTCACTTTTGTGCCAATTTGCAAGCCTTCTACATTATCATAAACGGCAAAATGCGTGTTTTCGCTTTTAAACAGAGAAGTACCATTTAAAAAGTTGAATCCAATTAGGAAAAGGAAAATACCGCCAAAGATGATCAGTGCGGCTTTAATTTCATTTGATAGCTTCAATGCGTAGCGTTTAGGTTGATTCAAAACTAAGCATTATTTCTCTTTTAGCCTTAATTATTTAGGTGAGATTGCGTCAGAAATATTGATTTTCACCCCATCTTTAAAGGCGACTAAAAATGCGTGCTCATATCCTGCTTTTATCGCTTTTTCTTTTAAACGTTCTGCAGCTTTGTATTGCTTTACTTCTCCGTAAAAATAACGGTATAAGTTGCCACTTTTTTGACGGCTTAACTCTTTTAAACCCTTGAAGTTAGCTTTAGTCAAGGCTAACATCTTTGAACTGGCTGCAATTTGCACTTTAAAGACTATTCCTTTATTGAGCGCTTGTGAATTTGTTGTTTTGGTTTCCTCCTTTTCAACTACGGGTGTGGTTGCTTTTTCGATTGGACTCTTGTCCAACACTTCTCCAGAGGAGACAGAAGCCGCTAATAGATTTTTATAATTTAAAATGGCTCTCGTGATCGTATTAGCCATTTCTTGCTGTCCCTTTTTTGAATTGAGGTACTGCCCTTCTTTTTTGTTGGTTAAAAACCCTACTTCTACTAAAACACTAGGCATATAGGTTTCCCGTAAAACCAAAAAACCAGCTTGCTTTACCGTGCGATCTTTTCGTTTTAGATTCGTTACAAAGCTCTTTTGGATGGTACTTGCAGCTTCAATACTCTGTCCTTGATAAGTCTCCTGCATCAACAATAAACTGATCACAGACTCTGGGTTATTGGGATCAAAACCATCGTAAGTGGTTTCGTAATCGTCCTCTAGAAAAATCACCGAGTTTTCTTTTTGAGCTATCCTAAAGTTATCCTTTGTTCTATGCAAACCTAAAACAAAAGTTCCGGCGCCATAGGCTTTTGGGGAAGTGAAGGCATCACAGTGAATTGAAATAAAGAGGTCAGCATCGGCTTGATTTGCAATTTTAGCCCTGTTTTTTAATTCTATAAAACGATCGTCTTTACGGGTAAAAATGACTTTGATATCCTTTTGCTTTACTAATTGGGCGCCAATTGATTTAGTAATATTTAGCGCAATATGCTTTTCAAAATACCCATTGCCGCGGTTACCGGTATCTTTCCCACCATGCCCAGCGTCTAAGACCACTACAAAAGCATCCTTACTTTGTTGTCCAGCGAGTGAAGACCAACCAAGGAAAAAAGCGATGATCAAATAACTTAAGGGCCAAAAAGAGGGATTTTTCTTCATTACTAATAAAAACATAAAACCGACAAAGTCTTTAAAAATATATGTAATTTTGACCTTAGGTCGATTGTTACAAATTTAGCCTTTATCACCTTGCGAACAAAGTCTTTTTATTTATCTGTTCTTTTCTTCTTTTGTGGATTGATTCACTTATTAGCACAAGACAATTTTCCTGCCAAAATTCAGGACAGCCTTCCTTTAAACGACTTAATCGAAGAAATTAAGTTAGACAGCATTAGTGTTCAAGCGAACGATAGTATACCAGAAAACAAACCCTTGCTGTTAGATCTAATTCGCTATACAGCGAAAGATTCTGTTAAAATCAATCAGAAAACAAATAAAATAAGGCTTTATAACGAAGCTAAGCTAGAATATCAAAACATGGTATTGACCGCTGGGCTTATCGTATTAGATTATACCAAAAATGAAGTTTATGCTGGGCGCATCGCAGACTCCACTGGAACACTAAGTCAAAAACCGGTCTTTATTCAAGGGAGAGATGAAGTAAACCCCGATTCAATTCGATTTAATTTTGACAGTAAAAGGGCTTTGATTTGGAATTCAAAATCTGCCCAAAGCGGGATGAATGTTTTTTCAAGTTTCACTAAAAAGGAAAACGATTCCCTCTATTATATCAAGAACGCTAAAGTCACCACTTCTTCTGATCCAGAAAACCCAGATTATTATATCAGGATTCGACAAGGAAAACTTGTTCCAGGAGGTAAAATTGTCGCCAGTGTAAGTAACCTTTATATCGCGAATGTTCCTACGCCTGTATTTGTGCCTTTTGCCTATTTTCCAGCAGGTGACCAAAAAGAATCTGGATTTATATTTCCCACCTTTGGGGAAAGCAATCAAAGAGGCTTTTACCTACAAAACATGGGGTATTACCTTCCTTTTTCAGAGTATTTTGACATCAATTTGACGGGAGATTACTATACAAATGGCAGTTATGGGGTTCGGTGGGACACCACCTATAAGTTGAATTATAAATTTTCAGGGAACTTTAGTTTTCGCTATGAAAAACTTGTCAACGGAGAAAGAGGTTTCGAGGGCTATTCTAAATCAACTGTTTACAACATTAGATGGTCACATAAACAAGATTCGAAAGCAAGTCCTAACTCGAATTTTTCTGCCTCTGTTAACTTAGGAAGTAGTGAATATTTCCAGCAGTCCATCAACCAATTAAACAGCTCAAATTTTTTAAATAACAACTTGAGCTCTTCCGTTTCTTACTCTCGTACTTTTCCTAAATATCCAAGGGTAAACATATCGCTAACTTCTAGTCTCTCACAGAATAAAAATACCCAAAGCGCCAATCTCACCTTACCGACCTTTCAAGGAAACATGGAACGTATTTATCCTTTTGCAAAACGCGAAGGAACTAAAAAAGGGATTATTCAAAACATAAATTTTCAGCTTACTACCCTAGCTGAAAGTCGTATTCAAACGACAGAAGAAAAGCTTTTTACTAAAGCCATGTATGATGATGCAGTAAGCGGAGTTAGTCACAGCATCCCTTTAGCAACTAACTTTAAAGTTTTTAAGCATTTAAGTGTTAGTGCTGGCGGATCTTACCGAGAAATATGGACTCCTAACACAATTGCTTATCGAGATTACAATGAGGTAGATGGGGTTGTAAAAGATACGATTAAAGGCTTTGATGCCTTTAGAACCTACAACTATAGTGCAAGTTTAGGAACAACGATTTACGGTACATTTAATTTTAAAGAAGGGAAGAAAATACAATCTATTCGTCATGTAGTTCGCCCCTCGATAAGCTACAGTACTCAACCCAGTTTTGAAAAGTATTATGACACCTATATTATAGATGCTAATGGTACAACCGCAGAATACACCCGCTTTGAGAACGCACTCTTTGGTTCACCTACTAGATCTTATTCTAATTCAGTAGGGATAACCATTAATAATTCGTTTGAAGCGAAGGTAAGAGATCGAGACACTACGGCAACAGAGCCAAAAAAGATCACTTTATTAGATAACTTAAACATTTCGACCAGTTACAATCTTGCAGGAGAACAATTTCAACTGGCCCCAGTGCGCATGAGTACCGCTTTAAAGTTATTTAACGACGAATTGAGTGTCAACCTCAACGCAACTTTTGACCCCTATGGCATAGACGAAGAATTCAATCGAATTAATGTTTTTCACATAAAAAATGGTGGGGGGCTTTTGAGAATGACAAGCGCAAATGTCAATATGAACTTCAAACTCAATAATGACACTTTCAAAAGAGATAAAGAGGAAGAAGAAGAAGAAGAAGAAGAGGAAGATGTAGACCAAGACGCGTTAGATTTTTCAGAAAGGGAACGGCTGTCTGGTGGGGGACGTGAAGATGATCTTTTTGGAAAATCGAATGATTTTTCTAATGGTTTATTTAATAAAGAAGATAAAAGCAATGCGATAACAGGAGATTTATATCGCACAGAAATTCCCTGGAATTTAACCTTTGCACACTCTTTGACCTATAACAATAATAGAGGACAAAAAGAATTCACCAATAACTCTTTGATGGTTTCTGGAGATGTAGACCTTACGCCAAAATGGAAAGTTGGGGTTTCAACAGGATATGACTTTAAAGGAAAAGGTGTAACCTATACTCAATTTAGGTTTGACCGTGATCTGGATAGCTGGCGATTAAACTTTAGTTGGGTCCCCTTTAGCGGGAGAGCATCCTGGTATTTCTTTATCGGAATTAAATCAGGCCTCTTGAGCGATCTTAAATATGAAAAACGTCGCGAACCAGATCGTCGACTTTAAAATTCAAGCAGATGAAAAAAACGATTATTACTACAGACAAAGCTCCGGCACCACTAGGCCCTTATAACCAAGCTATTTTAGCGAATGACACCCTTTACTTATCGGGACAAATCCCATTAATTCCAGGT
>JBDNAJ010000074.1:0-8785 GCA_039768455.1 Candidatus Arcticimaribacter sp. | reverse complement strand
ATTCGACTAAAGGCGATTTTAGACAGCACAAGTCCTCGCCCTACCCTTGAGCGTTTAGCAAGACTTTTTGAAAACCAGCCCTATTTACACCTTATTCACCAACAAGAAGCCCGTTATCTTTTGTCGCAAAAAGAGGATAGTCTCGCCATTCGTTATTACGATAAATCCTTACAAAGCCCAGGAATAGACACTCCTACAAGTATGGCGAATTATCGCGAATTAGCCGATTATTATTTTGAAAGCGGCGTATACCTCAATACGGGCGCTTACTTAGATAGTCTTTTGCGCATTATCCCTGCTGAAGGAAGACTAAGAAAAACAGTTGAAAGAGAGCGCAAAGGTTTAGACCAGGTGATCGAATTAGAAACAATTATCCGAACAACAGATAGTATTTTGACCTTAACGGCCCTGTCAAAAGAAGAGCAACTCGCTTATTTTCAAGATGACATTGATCGAAAAAGAGCTAAAGAACTCGCAGCAATTGAAGAAAAAAAGAAAGGCCTTTTTAGCTTTAGTTCAAACGCAGCAAACAATTTTTATTTCTATAATGAGCGCCTTTTAGTTGCGGGCAAGCAATCCTTTTTATCCAGTTGGGGAAACCGCCCTAATGCCGATAACTGGAACCGACTTTCTGCCGCAAACTTAATTACCCAAAATGAAACCGTTGCCCAAAAAGAAGAAGAAGAAAGTGGCTTTTTTATTGAAACCCCAGAATTTTTTGTAGAACAAATACCCAAAGACAGCTTAGCCATTGCCTCCCTTGAGAAAGACAGAAAACAAGCCTATTTAGATGTGGGAATTTTGTACAAAGAGAAATTTAATAATCCTAAACTCGCCTTTAATCGGCTGTCAAAAGTATTCGACTTAGATCCAACCGAAAATCAAGAGGTAAGCGCATTGTACCACTGTTTTAAATTACTAGAAAAAACAGATAGCGAAGCAGCAAATGGGTATAAGACAAAATTACTGGAGCAATACCCCGACTCTCCTTTTGCTCAAATTGTTCGAGATCCAGCCAATTTTTCGCTAGCAGAAAATCAAACCCCAGCCTCTGTTTATGAAAGATTGTACAAAGCCTTTGAACAACAAGAATACAAAAAGGTAATTGACGAAGGCGAAAGCTTAAAAATTGTTGTAAGCGGGACAAACTTGTCACCAAAAGTTGCCTACTTACAAGCCTTAGCAAAAGGAAGATTAGAAGGAGAAATCGCCTTTATCGAGGCCTTAGGGAAAGTAGTCGAGCTTCATCCTAATTCTAACGAAGCCCAATTAGCAAAACAAGCCATTCAACGTCTTGATCAAGAAGAGCAATTAAAACACAAGCGTCTAACCCTTAAAAATTATAAGTGGGTATTCTCTTTTGAGGCTTCGCCAAAAGAACTAGACTCCCTTGCGAGCAAAATGCAAATGGCAGTTAAAGAGGAACAAAAACAATGGAAGTTTAGCCGGGATGTTTACAACGACACGATAGATTTTATTGTAGTGCACACTAGAGGGGAACAACCAGATCAAGCCTATTTTCTCGAAAAATGGAGTCAACTTCCTGATTTTGATAAAAGAACAAATAATTTCGTACTTTTATCGGCTCAATATGAACAAGTTCAGCGTTTAAAAACCTGGGAAACAATCGCAAACCAACCACAACAATGAAAAATAACGAACTCAACGGACAACCTAACAGAATAGAAAGAAGTACTAAAATCACTGGAGAAATTGTCTCTGAAGCAGATTTTAGAATTGATGGAACCTTAGAGGGGTCTATCACAACTTCTGGAAAAGTAGTAATCGGAAAAGAAGGCGTTATCAACGGAAATGTCAATTGTACCTTTGCAGATGTTGAAGGCAAGTTTAGCGGGAAAATCGAAGTAAAAGAAAGTCTTTCCTTAAAATCGACCAGCTCTGTTGAAGGCGAAGTGATTATTGGGAAATTGATCGTTGAATCTGGGGCAAGCTTTAATGCTAAATGTTCCATGAAGTCGGCAAAAGATGTCAAATCCATATCAGGAAAACGTGAGAAAACGGCCTAATTCTTGGCTTGTTTTTTTCTCTCTGGCGATTCAAATCGGGTTAACGATGTTTTTAGCGGTTAAAGCCGGAACTTATCTCGACACTAAATACAGCACTTCAAAGCCTTTTTTTACCCTTGGCTTATGCCTCTTTGCACTACTTGCTGTGATTCGTCTTATTGTGCATCAAACTAAAAAACTATAATCCTTGCGTGCTGCCCTAATTTCCTTCAGTTTACTTTTTTTAGGCATTGGTAGTCTACATGGATTAAGCTTGTTTTTACTCGAAACATCCTTTAAAGAAGCCTATTTTGTTGAGGTTTATGGGGCAATCTTTGGATTCACTTTTCTTTTTTTATGGGCATTATTGCGTGCATTTAATGGTTTAAGTCATTATGTCGCTTGGTTATATCTTTTAGCCAGCGGACTAAAGTTTGGCTTGTTTTTTCTCTTTCTTTGGCCTGTGTTTCGCGCAGATGGAGCGGTGAGTATTTTAGAAAAAACCACCTTCTTAATCCCCTACTGCAGTAGCCTTGTTTTAGAAACAAGAATCTTAATTTCCAAATTGAATAAAATATAAGTCAGAACAGTTTTCCTTTTTCGTTTAAAGCACTACATTTGCAGTCGAATTTTAGTTCGAATGAAGAGGAAATCAACTATTCTAATTAGCGCAAAAAAAAGCGTCGCTTTACTGGCCATCTTATTTGCCAGTTTTGCTTTTGCGAATAATAAAGAAGACGCTAAAGGGGGCGACCTCAAAACCGAAATCAAAGAATACATTGCGCATCACTTGCTAGACTCTTATGACTTTAGCTTGTTTTCATATACAAATGCTCAAGGCGAGCATGTTTATATAGGCGCACCATTACCCATCATTTTATGGGATAATGGCTTAAAAGTATTTTCTTCTTCAAAGTTTCACCACGGGGAAACTGTTGCTGCAGTGGACGGAAATTATTATGCTCTTTACCACAACAAGATTTATAAAACAGATGCGGCAGGGACCATCAATTATGATGAATCTCATCACCCAACAAATGCTAAACCCCTAGACTTTTCTATCACGAAAAGTGTAGTGAGTATGATGCTTGTATTTGCCATCATGTTTTTCTTGTTTAAAAGTTTGGCAGAGTCTTATGCTAAAAACGGCGGGATTGCCGCTGGAGCAGGACGTTTCTTTGAGCCTATAGTGCTTTATATCCGCGATGACATTGCCATCCCTAACATAGGAGAAAAGAAACACAAGAAATACATGAGCTATTTGTTGACCATCTTTTTCTTTATTTGGTTCCTCAACATTTTAGGCTTAACTCCGCTAGGGGTAAATGTTACAGGTAATATCGCAGTTACCTTTGGCCTTGCCTTATTAACTTTTTTGATTACAAACTTAACAGGAACAAAAGACTACTGGTTACACATTTTTGATCCTTTAGGAAGCACTATGGCGTGGTATGCTAAAGTGCCCTTATACATTATTTTAATCCCTATTGAAATATTGGGGATCTTTGTTAAGCCTTTCTCATTATTGATTCGTTTATACGCAAACATGCAAGCGGGTCACATTGTTTTGATGAGTTTAATAGGTTTGATGTTTCTTTTCAAAAGCTGGATAGGAAGCCCCTTGTCCTTTGGTCTTGCTTTTGCGATTTCGTTGATTGAAATTTTAGTTGCCTTATTACAGGCGTATATATTTACGATGCTTTCTGCTTTATATTTCGGCTTTGCCGCCGAAGAGCACGAGCATCATTAACCCAATACTATACAAGTGTATAGTTATAATGATTGTTTAATTTAAATCAAACACTATGGAAATTCCAGTAATGGTAGGAGCAGGTATTATTGTGATTGGTGTCGGAATGGGGATCGGTCGTATCGGTGGATCTGCTATGGACGCAATTGCACGTCAACCTGAAGCTTACGGAAAGATTCAGACAGCAATGTTAATCGCTGCTGCCTTAATTGAAGGAATTGGTTTCGCTGCATTATTCGCAGTCTAACTAAATCATTTAAAAGCAAAGCTGCTCGCGGTTGGCGGTAGCTTTGTTTTTTCGATTGAACAAATCAACACGATATGGAAAAATTATTAGAAGAATTTTCGTTAGGTCTATTTTTTTGGCAAACACTATTGTTTGTAGGCCTTTTATTCCTCCTCGCTAAATACGCTTGGAAACCTATTTTATCTGCTGTAGAAGAACGCGAGAATACCATTAAAGATTCCCTTGAAGCTGCCGAAAAGGCAAAAGCAGACATGGAAGCTGTTCAAGCAGATAACAAACGTATCTTAAAAGAAGCTAGAGCAGAACGCGACGCACTTTTAGCGGAAGCTAAGAAAACAAGTACGCAAATTGTGAACGAAGCTAAAGAAGCGGCCCAAACAGAAGCAGATAAAATCGCTGCTGCTGCGCAAGCAGCCATTCAGCAAGAAAAAAACGCTGCGATTAACGACTTGAAAGCACAAGTGGCTGGACTGTCTGTTGACATTGCACAAAAAGTATTGCAAGGGGAATTAGCAGACCAAAAGAAACAAGAACAACTGGTTGAAAAACTAGTGAACGATATTGAGATCAAATAAGCGATGAAAAATACGCGTGCCGCATTACGATATGCAAAAGCTGCTTTAAGCACTTCTTTAGATCAAAACAAAGAAGAAGCTGTAGCAACAGACATGCAAGAAATTGTTACTGTTTTTGAAGAGAATCAAGAGCTAGCCGCATTTCTAGACAACCCTGTTGTGGCAAGTAAAGCAAAACAAGACGCCTTAAACAAGGTGTTTTCTGCTTTGCAACCCCTCAGCTCACAGCTTATAGCGCTACTAACGACAAACAATCGCATTGATTTGTTAGATCAAGTAGCCATAGCTTATTTATCATTATTACAAAAGCATCAAGGAAAAGAAACAGCCGTTGTTACTACAGCAGTTGCGCTTACCCCTGAGCTTGAAAAAACAATCTTAGCGAAAGCAAAAGAATTATCTTCAGCTGAAATTAGCTTAGAGAACAATGTTGACCCATCGATTATGGGAGGATTTATTCTTCGAATCGGGGATTTGCAATACAACGCAAGTGTTGCACATCAATTGGAACAACTTAAAAGAGAATTGACACAAACGAATTATAGCGCATAAATAAAAAACTATGGCAGCAATTAAACCCGCTGAAGTTTCAGCAATCTTAAAAGACCAATTAGCAGGAATGGATACTTCTTCTTCTTTAGACGAAGTAGGAACTGTACTAGAAGTTGGAGATGGAATCGCCCGTGTATACGGTTTATCCAATGCACAATACGGAGAATTAGTTCGCTTTGACTCTGGCTTAGAAGGAATGGTTTTAAACCTTGAAGAAGATAATGTAGGGGTCGTATTGTTAGGTCCTTCAAAAGGACTTAAAGAAGGAGATACTGTAAAACGCACCAACACAATTGCTTCGATCAATGTAGGAGAAGGGATAGTAGGACGTGTTGTTAACACATTAGGTAACCCAATCGATGGTAAAGGTGCTATTGAAGGTGACCTAAATGAGATGCCACTTGAGCGTAAAGCTCCTGGGGTAATCTACCGTCAACCCGTAAACGAACCAATGCAAACAGGAATCAAGTCAATTGACGCGATGATTCCGGTAGGGCGTGGACAACGTGAGTTGGTGATTGGTGACCGTCAAACAGGGAAAACAACGGTTTGTATTGACACCATCTTAAATCAAAAAGAATTTTATGATGCAGGTGAACCAGTGTACTGTATCTATGTTGCGATTGGACAAAAAGCGTCTACCGTTGCAGCCATTGCTAAAACATTAGAAGATAAAGGTGCTTTAGCCTATACAACGATTGTTGCCGCTAACGCATCTGACCCAGCACCAATGCAGGTTTATGCCCCTATGGCAGGAGCTGCTATCGGAGAGTATTTTAGAGATACGGGTCGTCCAGCATTAATCATCTATGATGATTTATCAAAACAAGCGGTAGCTTACCGTGAGGTATCCTTATTATTACGTCGCCCACCGGGACGTGAAGCTTATCCTGGAGATGTATTCTATTTACACTCGCGTTTATTAGAGCGTGCAGCAAAAGTGATTGCAGATGACGATATCGCAAAAGGAATGAACGATCTTCCAGCGTCTTTAAAAGACAAAGTAAAAGGAGGAGGCTCTTTAACTGCACTACCGATTATTGAAACACAAGCAGGAGACGTTTCTGCCTATATCCCAACAAACGTAATTTCGATCACCGACGGACAGATCTTCTTAGAGTCAGATTTATTTAACTCTGGGGTACGTCCAGCGATTAACGTGGGGATCTCTGTATCACGTGTAGGAGGTTCAGCGCAGATTAAGTCGATGAAGAAAGTATCGGGAACCTTAAAGTTAGATCAAGCACAGTTCCGTGAACTAGAAGCTTTTGCTAAGTTTGGTTCAGACCTTGACGCAGCAACACTTAACGTGATTGAAAAAGGACGCCGTAATGTGGAAATCTTAAAGCAAGCACAGAACGATCCATTTACAGTAGAAGATCAAACAGCGATCATCTATGCAGGATCTAAAAACTTGTTGAGAAACGTACCCGTTGATCAAGTAAAAGCCTTTGAAAAAGCTTATTTAGAAGAGCTTAACGCGAAACACCGCGGAACCTTAGATACGATTAAAACAGGAAAATTAACAGACGAAGTACTCGATACACTTAACGCAGTGGCCAAAAGTATTTCTGCTCAATTTGAATAAATCGCTATGGCGAACTTAAAAGAAATACGTAATCGGATTGCCTCGGTCTCCTCGACCATGCAGATCACCTCTGCCATGAAAATGGTTTCGGCGGCAAAGCTTAAAAAAGCGCAAGATGCGATTACTGCTATGCGTCCGTATTCAGACAAGTTAACCGAGTTGATCCAAAACTTAAGCGGTGCAATTGATGGAGATACACCAAACCCTTACACGCAGGTTCGCCCAGCAAAAAAGGTTTTGCTTATTGCCATTACTTCTAACCGTGGTCTATGTGGTGGATTTAACGCTAACATTGTCAAGGCAACCAATAAATACATTGCCGATCATGCGAACCAACAAGTTGACTTAATCACTTTAGGGAAAAAAGGGAACGATATTTTAGCCAAAAACAACAATGTCACAGCAAACAACAACGCCATCTATGATGCGTTAACTTTTGCGAATGCAAGTGATATTGCACAAGGTTTTATGGAGGCTTTCGCCAAAGGGGAATACGATAGAGTAGATGTAATCTACAATCGCTTTAAAAACGCAGCGACACAAATTGTAACCACCGAAACCTTATTGCCGATCGTTGCTGAAACAGAAGAAAGCAATTCTGCCACAGCAGATTATATCTTTGAGCCTAGCCAAGAAGAAATCGTGAATGAACTCTTGCCAAAGAGCATCAAGATGCAACTTTTTAAAGCATTGCGCGACTCTTTTGCCAGTGAGCATGGGGCGCGAATGACCGCCATGCACAAAGCGACAGATAACGCAACAGAATTGCGTGACCAGCTTAAATTGACTTACAATAAAGCGCGTCAAGCAGCCATTACAAATGAGATTTTAGAAATTGTAGGAGGCGCAGAAGCCTTAAACAGCTAGTACTTTTTAGATTATCATTTTTAAAGGCCCCGATTTAGGGGCTTTTTTTATACATTTATTTTACAAACGACCCCAAGTCGATCTTATAGTACAACTTCACCCTACAATAAGTTGCCCCTAATGGCTTGGTGTATAACCCATCTTGCCATGAAATATACACTTCGTACCTATTCCTTTTTATTGCTTTGTTGTGTATTCTTTGCCTGTAAAAAAGACAATAATACAACGGCAGAAGAAGAGGAAACCCCTCAAACCATTATACCCCCTCCCACGACTGTTGTCACAGACACCACTAATGAAGGAACTACTGACACCACTAGCATGACCATGACTTCAACTAGTACAGGCGGAGATGCTTTTCCGGTTGATGAACCCGTCATCTTGGCCTACTTCCCTTCATGGTCAGAGAACTTTGTTTCGTCGGGACAGCCGTCTAAGCTCAGGGATATCCCCGCTTTTGTCAACCATGTTTTTTTGGCTTTTGCAAAGCCTAATCTAAGTTATCTTAAAGGCAGTTATGATCTTTCTGGTACAGGGATAGAAGTCCCTTATGACGGCTGCACTTTAAAAGAAAGTATTGGCGCTTTAAAAGCAAAAGGGATCAATGTCATCCTCTCGGTGGGCGGAGAAACGTATTGGCGCGATGCCTCTTCTTATGAGATTGATTACGCTCAAATAAAAGACCTTGTAGATGACATTGGCTTCGCTGGGATCGATTGGGATTTTGAACCAGATGGATCCTTCCAGCAAATAGGAAACGAATTAAACGTCAACCGTTTTATCACCTTTTTCAATGAATCCCGAAGCATTATGCCAAAAGAAGAAGGCTATTTATTGGCCTGTGCTCCAGCTGGAGTAGGTGCCTTAGGGGGGCAATTTAACGATGACCCTGCTTCTCCCTTTCGATACGAGCAACGCAATGCGATAACGGGCGAAAATGATGATTTACTTTTTCAAGGTACCCAAAGCACTAATGGAATCAACCTCTATGGCTTTGGCTCAACGGGACATATGATCCCAGTGATTAAAGCCGTGGGGGATAAAATCGACCTGATTGCCTATCAAGGGTATAATACTGGCGGCAGTAATAATCGAGCAATTATGTATAATGCTTATGCCTATTATGCGGCTCAATATGGTTTTGTTATTGCTGCTGGAGTCCACTATCCGCCAGAACCCTGGGGGCCTTTTTACGACTAT
>JBDNAJ010000073.1:0-23519 GCA_039768455.1 Candidatus Arcticimaribacter sp. | reverse complement strand
ATTCAGGTTTTTACAGAGAATTGTATCCCATGCAATTTGAAGAACCTTTATTCAACATTCACCTTAATGTAGACTATCCTTTTAACCTTACAGGGATTCTTTATTTCCCTAAATTGAACAATGACTTAAATCTCCAGAAAGATAAAATTCAGTTGTATCAAAACCAGGTTTTTGTCACCGATAATGTAGAAGGTATTGTCCCTGAATTTTTAACCCTTTTACGCGGGGTAATTGACTCTCCCGATATTCCATTAAATGTTTCAAGAAGTTACCTGCAAGCAGATGGAGCAGTGAAGAAAATCAGCAACTATATCACTAGAAAAGTTGCCGACAAGCTAAGTAGTCTCTTTAAAAACGACCGTGAAGCATTTGAACAAAAATGGAACGACATCAAGGTTGTCATCGAATACGGAATGCTTTCTGAAGATAAATTCTATGAGAAAGCCGAAAAATTTGCCCTCTACCCTACAATCGATGGTTCCTTTTTTACGCTAGAAGAGCTAAAAGAAGCCACTAAAGATTTACAAACAGATAAGGACGACAAACACATTATTCTTTATGCTTCTAATGTAGATGAGCAACACGCTTATATAGAAGCGGCAAAAGAAAAGGGCTATCAAGTAGTGCTTTTGGATTCTCCTATTGTTTCTCACTTGATCCAAAAATTAGAGTCTTCTAACGAGAACCTAAGTTTTGCCAGAGTTGATGGAGATGCCATTGAAAATCTGATCAAAAAAGAGGAAGCGACTGTTTCTAAATTATCTGACGAAGAAAAAGAAAAACTACAACCGCTTATCGAAGAAGTAGTGCCAAAAGAAAAGTACAGCATTCAATTAGATGCCTTGAGTAGCACACAACTCCCTTTTGTGTTAACCCAACCAGAATTCATGCGCCGCATGAAAGAAATGCAACAAGCGGGTGGGAATGCCATGTTTGGGCAAATGCCCGAAATGTACAACCTAGTGGTGAATACCAACCATCCATTAGTTGAACAAATTCTCAATACTAAAACCGAAAAAAAGCGAACAAGACTCATTCAACAAACTCTAGATTTAGCGCGTTTATCTCAAAATCTATTGAAAGGAGAAGAGCTTACAAGCTTTATTCAACGCAGTGTTGATCTTATTAAGTAATTCAACTGGGGGATTCTATCCCCCAGTTTTGTTTAATCTTTTTTGATATCGTATATTTGTGCATACCCAAAATCAATATTATGATAGAACTACTCATTTACATCATCACTTTAATCCTCTCCCTCTTCAGCTTTTTATAGGGAATTGCATTAATTTTCATCCTTTTACTATCTTGCAGAAAAAAGCATGTTAGAGCTATCTTCTCAAGAAGAAAAACCTTATTTCCCTAATCTACCCGATGGGGAATTAAAATACTACCCTGCTTTTTTAAGTCTGAAAGAGGCAGATGACTTGTATAATGAATTATACACAACTACCCCCTGGCAAGCAGATAAAATCACAGTTTTTGGTAAGACCTATGATCAACCGCGGCTAACCGCTTTATATGGTACAGATCCATCTCCCTATACCTATTCTAATATCACCATGCAGCCGCATCCTATGACGAATACCCTATTAGGGCTAATCGAAAAAATAAAATCATTTGATGAAAATGAATTTAATGCAGTTTTGTTAAACCTTTACAGAGATGGAAAAGACAGTAATGGCTGGCATGCCGATAATGAAAAGGAACTAGGGAAAAATCCTGTTATTGCTTCTATAAGCCTAGGGGAGGAACGTTTTTTTCATTTAAAGCACAGAACTCAAAAAGAGCAGCGCTTAAAAATTGCCTTAAAACACGGTAGCCTGTTAATCATGGGGGGAGAAATGCAACATCACTGGCTACATCAAATCCCAAAAACAACCAAACCCATCTCGCCCAGAATTAATTTAACATTCAGAAAAATAACAAAATAGACTTCATTTTCCTTCAACTTTAGATGGTCTTAATTTAATTGTCCTTAATTTTGCACGAAATTTATTATAAACTATTTTTATTACATCATGAGAAAAATTTATTCATTGTTACTTTTTAGCGCATTGACGCTAGTAGGTTGTTCTTCAGACAACGATACACCGGAACAAGCTTTTGAACTTGAAGCTACTGGAACTGTTGCAGAACAAACCCCAGAAGAAGCAAAAAAAACCATTAACGGAAAATGGACTGTTGGAGGTTCTTCTTCTAAATTTAGCGCTGCAAAAGGACTTAACTGTACTTTTGTTGGGATCGAATTTACTGACGATCGCTTTGCCATTGCCATTGAAGTTGCCGGCTATGACGATTATGCACTTGCTTATGGTACTTATGAATTAACTGAAGATAGCGATGGAAACGTAGCTTCTGTTGATTTATATGAAAACATTGATGGTACTAGCTACAAGATCGCAACTTTAACTGATATCGTTGTTACTGAAAGTGGAAGCGAATTAAACGCAAGCTTTGATGTAGTTTTTAATATACCAGCCGATTATGAAGATTGGCCTTGTGGAGTATCACTTTCAGGTGACTACACAGCCTCTAAAGATGAGCCAGTAAGTGGTGCAGAGCAAGCAGACGAAGATTCTAACTTTGCTAAGCTTGTTAACACATGGGTTGCCACTGGATATACAAATTCATATGGCAATACCCTTGCAGATGCTTTTAATTCTTTTTGTATTGATGAAGAAACGGGTGAAGAATATGAGGACTGTGAAGTTCCAACTTCTCTAGAAGTTTCTTTTTCTGCTTATGGTAGTTATATCTTTACTGCCGCTGATAGCAGCGGAGAAATAGTTGAGATTTATGTTGATTCATGGGAATTTAATAATACTGACCAAACTGAGATTCTAATCGATGGGGAAGAGGTTTTATCAATTGACGAACTAACTGATACTAGTTTTGTGGTTTCTTTAACTGAGACTTTTGATGGAGAAACATTCACAGAGACTTACACCTTCTCAAAAGCAAACTAATTTAGTTTAGTTTACACCGTAAAGAAAACCTCACTGCAAAGTGGGGTTTTTTTATTTTTAAATTGTCCTAGCAGTTATTCTGGTTTTGTAACGCAATTGCATAAATTTGTGTGCTTTAAAAAATTGCTGCTATTAAAAATTTCCTGCTCCTTTATTCCTTCTTTATAGGGTTTGCGCTCTATGGACAAGACACCACTGCTTTATTGACAAAAGCAAGCATTCAAATTGATGGAAACATTGAAGAAGAATGGAGTCGCGCTACCCCTTCAACCCCTTTTTGGGAATACTTCCCTTCTGACACCCTTTTAGCAAAACAACAGACCAAGGTTAAATTCTTATATGACGATCTAAACCTATATGTTTTAATTGTAGCAGAAACAGAAGACAACAACTTTATCACCCCCACCTTAAGAAGAGATTTTAGCCCGCGAAATAGCGATTCTGTCACTTTAATACTAGACACCTTTAACGATGGGACAAATGCCTTCCTCTTTGGAACTAATCCAGAAGGCGTACAACGCGAAGCGCTTATTTCTAATGGAGGAAATAGCTCCTTTAGAGACTTTAACAGTTCTTGGGATGTCAAATGGCAAGTCGAGGTATCAAAAACAGACCAAGCTTATATCACCGAAATGAAAATCCCTTTCTCTAGTTTACGCTATGGAGAAAACTCAACACAATGGCGGGTCAATGTATATCGATCTGATATAGGGAAAAATATCACCTCTAGCTGGGCCAATACTCCCCGCAATCAAAACGTTGCAGGATTAGCCTTTATGAAAACCCTAGGTTTTGAAATGGCGCTGCCAAAGGCTAAAGTCCCCATCGCCTTGATTCCATTTAGCAGTGGAATTGTTTCAAAAGACTTTGAAGAAAACCGTTCAGCTTCTTCGCTATCTGCAGGTGGAGATGCAAAAATAAGCATCGGCAGCGGAATGATTCTAGATCTTACCCTTAATCCAGATTTCTCTCAAGTAGAAGTAGATGATCAAATCATTAACCTCTCTCGCTTTGAAGTTCGTTTACCTGAAAAAAGACAATTCTTTATACAAAACAGTGACCTGTTTGACAATTATGGAGACAGAAGAGAAACACAACCATTTTTCTCAAGAAGAATAGGCGTGGCCAAAGATCGCGATGACAACACCATTGAAAACAAAATTATTGCCGGCGCGCGTTTAAGCGGAAAAATCAACGACAATCTTCGCCTAGGCTTTTTAAATATGCAAACGGCAGAAGACGCTGCAAATGGAATTGCCGCCAACAACAATACCGTCTTTACCCTGCAACAAAAAATGTTTAGCCGATCGTATTTAGGTTTTATCTTTGTCAATAGACAACAAACAGGAGATCCCGAATTTGAAACAGAGCAAGACGATTTCAATCGGGTGGTTGGACTAGATTACACCCTAGCCTCAAAAGACAACAAATGGACTGGAAGAAGTTTTGCTCATAAAGCCCTTTTAGAATCTAGAGCGAAGGATGCCTATACTGCAGGGTTTCGTTTAAACTACAACTCCAGAAAGCACAATATTTACTATAACGGAAACCGTATTGGGGAAAACTACTCCTCTGATCTGGGTTTCTTGCGAAGAACAGGAATTCAAAAACATTTTTTACGCTATGGACACCGCTTCTGGATTGACTCAAAAAGAATTCGCTCGTTTGAATTAAGTCAATCCCTCTTTTATGTGGATAAGCCCAAATCGAATAATCTAGTAACTGACAGAAGTATAGGAATACGCGGGGAATTGCGTTTTACAAATCAATCGCAAATAAGATTTGAATTTAATCATCAATACACTTTTCTCAGTAGTGATTTTAATCCTTTAGGGGGAGACGATACCATTGGACTCCCAGAAGAAACTGGCTATAATTACGATAATTTTGAACTGTCCTATCGCTCTAACTTTAGCAAGAAGATCAATTATAATGCTGAAATAAAATACGGTGGCTTTTACAACGGGACAAAATTCTCTGTTGAAAGTGAGATTGCCATTCGTTTACAGCCCAGATTTAACGGCAGAATTAAGCTGAACTATGACAAAATTGACTTTCCAGCCCCCTACAGTTCTGGTGAACTGTGGTTAGTGGGTCCTAAACTTGACTTTACATTTAGCAAAAGTGTCTTTTGGAACACCTTTATACAATATAGCTCTCAGTCAGAAAACTTAGGGATTAATTCTAGGCTACAATGGCGTTTTGCTCCCCTATCAGATTTTTATATTGTTTATAATGATAATTACTTTGCAAGAACTACTTTTGTACCTAAAGTAAGAAGCTTGACCTTCAAGCTAACCTATTGGTTAAATATATAAGATTTTAGTATGAAAAAATTAGTCGTCCTTGCCCTTGTGCTCACTGCAACTTTCTGTTCTTCACCCGTAAAAAAGAACATGACGGTCAATGGAAAAGTTGATGGATTGAGAAAAGGAATGTTATACCTTCAGAAAATGGAAGATACTCTTTTAGTCTCTGTCGACTCTGTTGAAATAAAAGGGGAAGACAGCTTCACTTTGGGAGATGATATTCAAAGCCCAGAGTTTTACTTCTTGTCTTTAGACAAAAACGATGGCGACAGCTTAACCGATAAGATTCCTTTCTTTGGCGAAGCCGGTGAAATCAAAATCAACACCCTCTTGCGTACTTTTGTCAGCAGTGCAAAAATTGAAGGTTCCCAAAACCAAATTCTTTGGGAGGAGTACATCTCAATTATGCGTAAATTCAACCAAAAGAATTTAGAGAACTATGAAGCATTTATAGATGCAGACGAAGATAAAACTCTTGAAGAACGCGCTGCTGATCTTAAAAAAGCAAACGAAAGTATATTAAAACGCAAATACTTATTCTCGCTTAACTTCGCCATGAATAATGCAGACAAAGAGGTTGCGGCTTATATTGGTGCTTACGAAGTAGGAGAAGCTATTCCAACGTTTTTAGACAGCTTATACAACAAGCTTAGTCCTGGGGTGAAATCCTCTAAATACGGACTTGCCTTTAAGCAGGGAATCGACAGTCTAGAACGTTAAATTATAGCTTGTGAATCTTAGCAGATAATGCTGTTGCTTTTTCTTGTAAAGAAACGCGAATCTTGCTGTAATGTTTTTTTGCAGGGCCTTCGCCCGAAGCGTGCATTTCTTGAATCAAATCGTCAAATAATGAGATCGCCTCGTCGATGATCTTTTCGCTCTTCTTTGTATCGAGTTCTGGAGAAGAAAGTTCTTTCACATAAACTTCTTCGATTAAAGCGCCTAAGGTATCGTTGATTTCTTTTTTGAGGTGTTTTCTACTGGACATGCTGTTTGTTTTTCTAAAATTAAACATTTATTGTTTTATCCGAACTATTCTTGATCGCTTTTAAAGCTTTCTTGATATGCGAAGTCGCTAAAACACTATCGTGTACATAAACTACTTTCCCTTTTTCATCAATGACAAAGGTGATGCGTTTGGTATATAAACCAAAAAGGAGTTTAGGCAATTTAAATAAGCGCTGCACCTTTTTCTTGGTATCTGCTAAAAGGATAAAAGGCAAACGATGACGCTGGGCAAAACGCTTGTGACTCCCTATACTGTCTGAACTAATCCCGATAACCTCTGCCCCTAAGTCTTGAAAATCCTCATAACTATCTCTAAAAGAACAGGCCTCTGCCGTACAGCCTGGGGTTTCGTCTTTGGGGTAGAAATAAACGACTGCGGGTTTTTGACCAATCACAGTATCACTCTTAAAAAGATCTCCTTTTTGATCTTTTAATTCGAAATAGGGAACGCTGTCCCCAACTTTTAAACTCATAAAATTTATTCTGAATAACTTACAAAATTGCGTGGTGTCTCATATAAAACCACTTCTAATTCTTGACCAGAGGTTAGAATCTTTTTCAACTTTTGATGAATCACCACTACGATATTTTCAGCAGTAGGGATAAGGTCGGCGAACTCTGGCACCTCAAGATTGAGGTTCTTGTGATCAAAGGCATCTTCTACGTCTGCTTTGATATGATTTTTTAAGACTTTCATGTCCATCACATAACCAGTATCTGGATCTATGTCTCCGGTCACGCTCACGATTAACTCATAGTTATGCCCGTGAAAGTGGGGATTGGAACATTTCCCAAAGTGGGCTTCGTTTTGTGCGTCTGTCCAGTCTTTACGATACAGACGGTGGGCCGCATTAAAATGCGCTTTTCTACTAACTTTTACTCTTTTCATGGCTGTTTTTTAAATGGGTGTGTACACGGTCAAAGATGATCTTAAACCATGCGGTATATTGTTCAGGATGTTGTTGCATGTCTGTTTCGATCTCTTCCATTCCCATCCATTTCCAAGCCGCTACTTCTTCTGGATTGATCTTTGGTTCCTCTTCGCTATAGCCCACCATAACATGGTCGAGTTCGTGTTCTGTCAAACCATTGTCAAAAGGAGCCTTGTAAATAAAGCTAAACAACTCTTCTAAGGGAACCACAAAACCCATTTCTTCTTGCAGGCGACGTGCCCCTGCAGCAAGATTGCTCTCTCCATCGCGTTGATGGCTACAGCAAGTGTTGGTCCATAGTCCGGGGGAATGATATTTGTGCAACGCACGTTGCTGTAACATCAAGTCGCCCTGTTGGTTAAAGACAAAAACAGAGAAAGCCCGGTGAAGCACAGCTTTTTCGTGCGCTTCCATTTTTGGCATAAGGCCAATGGCCTCGTCTCGCTCATTAACGAGGATTACTTTTTCTTCTTTCATGCAGGTCAAAAGTACCGATAAAAACAGCAAAAACCTATTTTAAGGCAGGGCTCCTTCGAAGATATAATGGTATTTTTGACAAATTTTATTCGACTATGTTTCTAGAAGAAATCGCAAAACGCCGCACCTTCGGGATTATCTCTCACCCAGATGCTGGGAAGACTACCTTGACCGAGAAACTGCTTCTATTTGGCGGAGCCATCCAAGAAGCCGGAGCGGTAAAGTCGAATAAAATTAAAAAAGGCGCGACCAGTGACTTTATGGAGATTGAGCGTCAAAGAGGGATCTCTGTCGCTACCTCTGTCCTCGCCTTTTATTACAAAGACAAAAAAATCAATATCCTAGATACCCCTGGTCACAAGGATTTTGCCGAAGATACTTTTCGCACCCTAACCGCAGTCGACAGTGTGATTGTGGTGATTGATGTAGCCAAAGGGGTGGAAGAACAAACCGAAAAGCTGGTAGAAGTATGCCGCATGCGCTCTATTCCTATGATTGTCTTTATCAACAAGCTTGACCGAGAAGGGAAAGACGCCTTTGACTTGATGGACGAAGTGGAACAAAAACTGGGTTTAAGGGTTACTCCCCTCACCTTCCCTATTGGGATGGGTTATGACTTTCAAGGGATTTACAACATCTGGGAAAAAAACGTACAGTTGTTTGTTGAAGAAAACAAGCAACACAAAGGCACCGCAGTACAATATGATGATTTAAAAGATCCCGCCCTAGCCGAAGCCATAGGCGAAAAAGCACTAAACACCTTGAACGAGGAACTCGAATTAGTCGAAGGGGTCTACCCCGCTTTTGATCAAGAAGCCTACCTCAACAGTTCGCTGCAGCCCGTCTTTTTTGGCTCTGCCTTAAACAACTTTGGGGTACAAGAATTGTTGAACTGCTTTATCGATATCGCTCCTGCCCCGCTCAATAAACAAGCGGTCGAGCGCGAAATTGACCCCACAGAAAAAGCCTTTAGTGGCTTTGTTTTTAAGATCCATGCGAATATGGATCCCAACCACCGCGACCGCCTCGCCTTTATCAAAATCGTCTCTGGAACCTTTGAGCGCAACAAGCCCTACTTGCATGTGCGCAACAATAAAAAACTCAAATTCTCTAGCCCTAACGCCTTTTTTGCCGAACGGAAAGAGATCGTCGAAATCTCTTATCCCGGGGATATTGTAGGCTTGCACGATACGGGGAATTTCAAGATTGGAGATTCACTCACTAGCGGAGAAAACATCAACTTTAAAGGGATTCCTAGTTTCTCTCCAGAGCATTTCCGTTATATCAATAATGCCGATCCCATGAAGGCGAAACAGCTCAACAAAGGGATCGATCAGTTGATGGACGAAGGGGTCGCACAGCTCTTTACCCTTTCGCTCAATAACCGAAAGATCATTGGGACCGTAGGCGCCCTGCAGTTTGACGTGATTCAATACCGCCTTGAACATGAATATGGGGCAAAGTGTTCTTATGAAAACCTCAATGTTTTTAAAGCTTGTTGGGTAGAACCAGAGGACGAAAACAACGACGAATTCAAAGACTTTAAACGCGTAAAGCAAAAGTTTTTGGCCATCGATAAACAGGATCAATTGGTCTTTCTCGCCGACTCTTCTTTCTCCCTGCAAATGACCCAGCAAAAGTACCCTAGTGTAAAATTTCATTTTACCTCAGAGTTTTAAGAAAAAGATAATAACAGCTGGAACAAAACCTCCTTAGCACACCTCTAAGACGCCTGCTTATTTTAGTCAAATCCTAAAAAAACCTAATAGGACTCGCGAAAGTAAAACCATTAAACGCTAAGCTTGAATGAGATGGGACACACCTTACAAATGTGCGCCAAAACAAACACCTGTAATTTCTACCTAAGAGAATCCCCCTAAAAAGACCTACGCTTTAAAAAGCTTTTGGTAAATTGATCAAAAACAACAAAGTGAGACAAGTTTACGATCTATTATTTTCTTGCTGTTAATCCTCATTATTATATTATAGGATGTAAAAAAACTCAGCTAGCGATCTTACAAGCCAAATAAATGGGTCATATTATCCAAAGTTTTGATGCGACACAATGGCAAATCTTAAATGATTTTAAGGTAGGGAATTAATCAAATTATACCAAGGTGAATAAAGCAATCTTTAGAAAAGATGGCACTGCACAAGGGGTGGCTAAACAGCGCTGGATAGAAACATTGGCTAAAGGCGATACCGCTGTTATTTCTGATCCCTATGCTGCGCATTTTGTTCTTGGGGCAAGTTTGATTAAACTCATGGGGCATAAATTAAGCGTTTGGTTAACACGTAAATTAGCTCCTGGTTTTCATGAACATTTAATTGCTCGAACGCGCTTTATCGATGATCTAATTAAAAGAGGCACAGCCAAAGGGGCAACACAATACATCATCCTAGGAGCTGGTTATGACCTGCGGGCACATCGACTTGACCTTCCCGCTAGCGTAAGTGTTTTTGAAGTGGATCAACCAGAAGTTCAAAACAAAAAGCGATCTAAACTCCCTAAAAATATCCCTAACCAAGAAAACCTTTCTTATGTTGGGGTGGACTTTAACCAGCAGACACTCCGTGAGCAACTGTTAAAAGCGGGTTTTGATCAAAACAAACCTACCATTATCACCCTAGAAGGCGTCTCGCAATATATAACGAAGAAAGCTTTAAGTGCCACCTTGAATGAACTGGCGCTACTTACCCAAAAAACAAGGGCAAGCTTTTTTATATCCTATGTAGACAAGCGATTAAACGATAATCCTAAGGCTTGTTTTGGCAAAGGCTATGTCAATCCCGAGAAAAAAGCTAAAATGATAAAAAACTTATCGGCGAAAGTAGGAGAACCTTGGATATCCTTTTACTCTGCTCAAGAAATCGAAAGTTTACTCGCGCAACATGGCTTTTTAGTCATTGAAAATAAATCCCTAGTAGATCTTAATAAAACCTACTTTAGCCCTGTTGGCAGAACCCTAGCCGAACATCATATTTTCAATCTCGAACATTTTGTCGTGGCGAAAAGTGAAGCGGAACAAGCTTAGCTCAACTAAACAATACTTGATGAAAGTATCCCCTGGCGCGTCTGTGACCGTGTCTATTTTAAAAAACATCTACTTATAAAGCATTCAGTAGGCATCCCCTCTAAAAAATCTGTACTTTAAAAGCTTTTGCGCAGCAATTGACCCAAACCGTCCACTTTTCATATATTGATAGAAGTCAGCAATTACTAAAATGAAGAAAACAGTCCAAATATTAATCTCCCTTTTGATATTTACATCATGCAAGAATGATGATATGATTGTACCAGATCCAGAGGAGGAAAATCTAACCTTTATTTCTGCGGTGGATATTTCTAAATACCCTGAAATATCGAATACAAATCAAATATTTTATGATTTGGATGAAAACCAAAAAGACTTCTTGACCCTACTCAAAGAAAAGGGAATCAATACAATTAGATTACGACTTTGGGTTAATCCAGTAAACGAACACTCTGGATTTAATGAGGTAAAACAATTTTCTCAAACTTTGAAAACACATGGGTTTAAAACCTGGTTGACGCTTCATTATTCAGACAGTTGGGCAGACCCAGGACAACAAAATCCTCCAACACAATGGCAAGGGATAAGCTTTTCTGCGCTAAAGGATAGCGTATACAACTACACCAAAAAAGTAATGCAAGAAATGCAGCCTGATTATATTCAGATTGGAAACGAAATAAACACAGGAATACTCCATCCTTATGGGAACTTAGAAACCAATCATCAGAATTTTATTGAGCTAATTCAACAGGGATCTTTAGCCGTTAGAGAGCGTTCAGGGGATTGTAAAATTATTTTGCATTATGCAGGAATTGAACATGCCGATTGGTTTTTTAATCAGGTAAACCAAATTGATTACGACATTATAGGCTTATCTTATTATCCCATCTGGCATGGAAAGTCCTTAACGACACTTAAAACTAAAATGCAGGAGCTGAGCAATACGCACAACAAAAACATTCTCATTGCTGAAACAGCCTATCCTTTTACACTTGAGTGGAATGATTGGACAAATAATATTGTGGGCTTAGACGAGCAACTAATATTACCAGAATATCCCGCTACTCCTGAAGGACAAAGAAATTTTGTTAGACAAATAAAAACCTTGACCAAAGAACTGGAAAACGGAATAGGATTTTGTTATTGGGGAGCCGAATTAATTGCTTGGAAAGGAAATCAGTCTACAGATGCCTCACCCTGGGAAAACCAAGCCTTGTTTGATTTCAACAATAAGGCATTAAGTGTACTCAATGAATTTGAGTAGTCGATATTCAAATAAAAGATTAAATTTAAGTCATTGATTTACGTTAATTAAGGCAATAAGAACTGTGATAAATATTCAATTCTTCTTGAAAAAGAACCTGTTATGGTTGGTTTTGCTTGCCTTAAACTACAATGGCCAATACCCATTTATTCTTTTAAGATATAACACCCTAAACAAAAACCGATGAAAGTAACCACCGCAAAAAACGAAAAATTAGGCCAAATGGTCTTTGCCTCCATTTACCCTCTTTACCTCAATAGACTGTTAAAAAACGGTAGAACGGAAGAAGAACTGCGCACTGTGATCAAATGGATCACAGGCTTTGATGAAAAGCAATTGCAAAAGTTGATTGACGAAAAAGTCACCTATAAAACCTTTTTTGAAAAAGCTACCATGCACCCCAATTCTCATATGATTAAAGGAGTAGTTTGTGGCTATCGCATTGAAGAAATCCCAAATGAGTTTGAATTATACCGCCAGTGCCGTTGCATGGAAAAGTTGATTGATGAACTCGCCCGAGGGCGGAAGATGGAAAAGATTCTCCGCACGGCTTAAATTCAGCTTTCTATTTTAGAATATTTATCTCGTCTATCTATGCAACTCTCAAAAGCGCACTTCCTCAACGCCCGTGATTTTATCTTGACCAATGCGCGAATGATTGAACGCCGTTTATTTCATTACCACTTTGAGCAAGGAGATGCCACAGGAGTTTTTCATGCGGTTTATGCTTATCGCAATACAGACGGTGGATTTGGCCACGGGATGGAACCCGATACGGCTTCGCCCGAAAGTCAACCTCTTTTTAGCATCATGGGATTAGAAACTCTAGAAGAAGCTGGTTTGCTTAACAAAGAGCTGCTCCTCAAAGATTTTATGCCCTATTTTGAAAGCATTACTACCCCAAAGGGAGGTATCCCGTGGATGTTTCGCCCAACAAATGCATATCCTTGTGAAGAATATTTTAAAACAGTCAAAGAATGGGCTGCATTAAGCACAACTGCTCTTCTTTTAGGGCTACTAGAAAAATATAATGTCAATCACCCTTGGATGGAAAAAGCTGAAGCGTTTGTCTGGGACGAAATCGAACGCATCAAAGAAAAGCATGCTTTTTGTCATCTTTGCACTCCGCGCCGATTGACCTTCTTAGAAAACACAAAAAGTCAAGCTAAAGCGGGCAAAGCCATAGCTGATTTAAAGACATATATTCTCGCAGATGGTGTCTTGTGGAACAACCCTAAAGAAGAAGGCTGGGGCCTTTATGGAAAACCCCATAGCTTGATGTATGCACCTGCACCAAAGAGTATACTCTCCCCTATTTTCTCTTTAGAACAAATAGAACAGGATCTCAATGGTCTGATAGAAAAACAAGAAGAAGACGGGCGCTGGGACACCTGGTATGGGCTAAGTGAAGGGATGAAATTAGAGTGGGCTGGGATACAAACGCTTTGGACCCTTAAGGTCCTCAAAAACTACAACAAGATAGAAGGGCTTAAAAATTAGGCTCATGCCATTAGATTGAGGCTATTTCGATTTGGCCGAAGGCCTCTTTTCCATTGGCCCCCTTAAATGAATCACTAAACCATTGAGGAAATTGCGCAAGACTTGGTCCCCACATTCCATGTATTTAGGGTGATTTTCATTCCTGAAAAAAGCCCCTAACTCTGATTTACTGATTCTAAAATCAACTAACTTAAGGATGTCCACAATATCTTCGTCACGCAGTTTATGCGCCACCCTAAGTTTTTTAAAAATGTCATTATTGGTTAAACCCATTGCGTATAAATTGTAAGGGAAATAAGATTAAAGTAAGTGAGTTATTTAATTTTTCGCTTCGCGGAAGAAATTAATCCTTCGTTGCATCAAAGCCTCTTTTTCCAAAAAGGATTTCAAAAAAGAGTTTAAAATCCCCTCTAAGACTCCACAGCGGATACTTGAATGTAGCGGGCTTATTTTTTTCAAAAAAAGCGTGCCCTACCCAGGCAAAACCATAGCCAACAAGCGGTAAAGCAATCCAAAATTTCGCCTCCTTTTGGGCGACAATAAAAAAGCCCAATAAGATCAAGACAATAAAAGACCCAATAAAATGAAGGACGCGACTGGTCTTGTTTTGGTGCTCTGTTAAATAAAAGGGGTAAAATTCTTCAAAAGACTGAAAACGTTCTGCTGACATAAAATATGGTTTTGCTCAAGATAAAAAAATCATTTAAATAATTTACTCTTCATAAAACATTAAAACTTTCTTTAATAGAATTAATGCATTTAAAATTAATTCTCTAATTTTTATAAAAAATGGAAAGTGAGAAAACCTTCATTCGCAACTTATCTGAGTTAGCGCTAGATGACCTTCCAGAAGTAGGTGGTAAAAATGCCTCTTTAGGAGAGATGCTAAAAAATTTAACGCATCAAAACATTAACGTTCCTAAGGGTTATGCGGTAACAGTGAGTGCATTTAATGCTTTTATTGAAGAGAATAAACTTGAGAATAAGATCAATGCACTGATCAATGAAATTGACCTAAGTGACATTATTAGTCTTCGAAAAAAAGGATCTGAAATTCGAAAAATAATTTCAAACGGACGTTTCCCAATACGCCTTGAAAAAGACATCCTAGAAGCGTACTATGCTCTTTCAGAAACTTATGGACAAGACGCGACAGACGTTGCAGTACGTTCTTCAGCCACTGCCGAAGACTTACCAGATGCCTCCTTTGCCGGTCAACAAGCGACTTATTTGAATATTAGAGGGGGAGAAATGCTTCTAACAGCCATTCGAAATTGCTTTGCTTCTCTTTATACAGATCGAGCAATATCTTATAGATCTTCTAGGGGTTTTGATCACTTTAAAGTAAAATTATCTGTTTGTATTCAAAAAATGGTGCGTTCAGATATTGGCAGCTCAGGTGTCGCTTTTTCCCTTGATACCGAAAGTGGATTTAAAGACATCATTCTTATTAATGGTGCTTATGGACTTGGCGAACTTGTTGTAGGAGGAGAAATTTCGCCAGATGAGTTTTTAGTTTTCAAACCTACCTTAGATAAAGGGTATAATGCCATTATTGAAAAAAAGTTAGGGAGCAAGACCCATAAATTAGTTTATGGAAATAAGCCTTTTGAAACAGTCAAAAAAGTACCCGTTGATATAGCAAAGACCAACACCTTTTGTCTCACAAATGAACAAGTGATTCAGTTGTCAAAATGGGTGCAAAAAATTGAAAAGCATTATACCAATTTAAGAGGCTCCTGGTGTCCAATGGACATTGAATGGGCAATTGATGGATTGACGAACGAACTCTTTATCGTACAAGCGCGTCCAGAGACGATTCATTCGCAGTTAGAAGGAGAAGAGAGTATAAAGGAATACACGATTGAAAATCCCGAAAAGTTAAAGGAAAATCTAATTTTAGAAGGAGTAGCAGTTGGAGATAAAATTGGTAGCGGTCGGGTTAGAAAAATATTAACCCTTGACGGTAGAGATGGTAGTACCGATGAAACAGAGTTTAAAGAAGGAGAAGTTTTAGTCACTGAAATGACTGATCCAGACTGGGAGCCCCTTATGAAAAAAGCTGCCGCTATCGTTACAGAAAAAGGGGGGCGAACTTGTCATGCCGCCATTGTCGCACGTGAAATTGGAGTTCCTGCAATTGTAGGTTCACATTCGGCAACTTCGATATTGAAAAATGATCAAGAGGTTACAATAAGTTGTGCAGAAGGAAATATCGGTAAAATTTATAATGGGAAAATTGCCTATAAGCTTGAAGAAAAACAATACAAATCATTCCCAAAAACGGAAACTCCTGTAATGTTCAATATCGGCTCACCAGAATTGGCCTTTCAATACCGAAAAATACCAAACAATGGAGTTGGTTTAGCGAGACAAGAATTTATCATCAATAATCACATTAAGGTCCATCCACTGGCCTTGTTAAACCACCAAAATTTAAATGACGTAAAATTAAGTAGTGCTATAGAAGAATTAATTTTAGGTTACCCTACAGAAAAAGATTACTTCATTGATAAATTAGCTCAAGGAATCGCTAAAATTGCTGCAGCGTTTTACCCCAAAAAAGTCATTACACGACTGTCAGACTTTAAATCGAATGAATATTTCAACCTGCTAGGGGGAAAATATTTTGAACCTAATGAAGAAAACCCAATGATTGGATGGCGTGGAGCCTCCCGCTATTATTCTGATGATTTTAAAGATGCCTTCGCATTAGAATGTAAGGCATTACTAAAAGTTCGTGAAGAATTTGGGTTAACCAATACCACCATTATGATTCCTTTTTGTAGAACACCAGAAGAACTAAAAAAGGTTTTGGATATCATGAAAAGTCATGGATTAGTTCGAGGAGAAAAAGGACTAGAAATTTATCTTATGGCAGAAATTCCTTCGAATGTCATACTAGCTAATCAATTTGCACCTATGATTGATGGGTTTTCGATTGGGTCAAATGACTTAACACAGTTGACCTTAGGGCTTGACCGGGATTCTAGTTTGGTAGCACATCTTTATGATGAACGAAACACAGCGGTCAAAGAAATGATAAAACTATTGATTAAAACAGCAAAAAAACATCAAGTCAAAGTAGGTATATGTGGACAAGGCCCATCTGACTTTCCAGACTTTACGGCATTTCTAGTTGAAGAAGGAATAGACACTATATCAGTGACTCCAGACTCTGTTTTAAAAACCCTAAAGATGGTCAATACGATAGAAACCGCTAAAGGATAATCATTGCATAAAAAAAATCCCCAACATTGCTGTTGGGGATATTATGTTAAGCTTCGCCTGTAGGGCCAAAGTTGAGCGGAATTTGCGGTTGCTCTTTCACGTTGATTTTCCCATTAGCTTGTTCAAATCGCTGGATGTTATCCCCTAATGCTTTGTGCAGGCGTTTTGCATGCTCTGGCGTAAGGATAATCCTTGACTTGACCTTTGCTTTAGGAGCACCGGGCATTAAAGCAATAAAATCAACAATAAATTCTGAGACAGAGTGATTGATGATCGCAAGGTTACTGTAAGTCCCCTCTGCGGTCTTTTCATCCAACTCAATGTTTATTTTTTGATCTTTACCGGGTTGATCGCTCATGGCTTATAGCTTTACTTCTTGTTCTGCTTCTTTATTGATTAGCAAGCTACTGTACTCGTCTTTTGATCCAACAATCACATCGTTGTATTCACGTAAACCAGTTCCAGCAGGGATCTTGTGTCCTACAATAACGTTCTCTTTTAGACCTTCTAAAGTATCTTCTTTTCCACTTACAGCTGCCTCGTTCAAGACTTTTGTAGTTTCCTGGAATGATGCTGCAGAAATAAACGACTTGGTCTGAAGCGATGCACGGGTAATCCCTTGCAGTACTGGAGTAGCAGTTGCAGGTTGCGCATCACGTGCTACCACAACAGCTTTTCCTTCACGCTTCAAGTAAGAGTTTTCATCGCGTAAATCACGAGAAGTAATTACTTGACCAGCCTTTAAGTTTTCAGAGTCTCCAACTTCTTCCACTACTTTCTTACCATAGAGGTTGTCGTTTTCTTCGATGAAATCGTATTTGTGAGCCAATTGATTTTCTAATAATAATGTATCTCCTGGATCGTCGATTTTCACCTTACGCATCATTTGACGTACAACTACCTCAAAGTGCTTATCGTTGATTTTCACCCCTTGTAATCGATATACTTCTTGTACTTCGTTTACTAAGTATTGCTGTACTGCAGATGGGCCTTTGATTTTAAGAATATCTAATGGTGTGATTGAACCGTCTGATAAAGGCATTCCTGCTTTTACAAAGTCATTTTCTTGAACTAAGATTTGGTTCGATAATTTTACCAAGTATTTCTTGATGTCACCAAATTTAGACTCGACAATGATTTCGCGGTTACCACGCTTGATTTTCCCGAAAGATACCACTCCGTCAATCTCAGAAACAACTGCTGGGTTAGAAGGGTTACGCGCTTCGAATAATTCTGTTACACGTGGTAAACCTCCTGTAATATCTCCAGACTTGGCTGATTTACGAGGAATCTTCACTAAGATTTTTCCTTCTTTAATCTTCTCGTTGTCATCGACCATGATGTGAGCTCCAACGGGTAAGTTGTAAGAACGCAATACATTGCCTTTGTTGTCTTGGATTAATAAAGTTGGGATTAACTTTTTGTTTCTAGATTCAGAAATTACTTTTTCTTGGAAACCAGTTTGTTCATCGATTTCTACTTGATAAGTAACACCTTGCTCGATATTATCATAAACGATTTTACCAGCAAATTCTGAAACAATTACCCCGTTAAATGGATCCCAAGAACAAACAGATTCTCCTTTCTTGAGTGACGCTCCATTTTCAATATTTAAGATAGAACCATAAGGAATATTGTTCGTTGACAATACATTCTTAGTTTTCTTATCGATTAACTTAATTTCAGTAGTTCGAGAGATCACGATGTTTACATCGTTCCCTTCTTGATCTTGCCCTTTAACGGTTTTAAGATCTTCGATTTCTGCTACCCCATCAAATTTAGTGATGAGTTGGTTTTCTTCTGAAATGTTTCCTGCTACCCCACCAACGTGGAAAGTACGCAAGGTTAACTGTGTACCCGGTTCTCCAATCGATTGCGCTGCAACTACTCCTACTGCTTCTCCTTTTTGTACCATTTTACCGGTAGCAAGGTTACGACCATAACAAGAAGCACAGATACCGCGTTTCGCTTCACAAGTCAATGGTGAGCGAACTTCAACAGACTCGATGGGCATATCGTCGATAGAATCTGCTACTAGATCTAGGATCTCGATTCCAGCTTCAACAACAACCTCTCCAGTTCGTGGATTAACGATGTCTTCTAAGGCGACACGCCCGCGGATACGATCAGAAAGTTTTTCAACAATCTCTTCGTTTTTACGCAATGGTTTAACGGTCACACCACGTAAGGTGCCACAGTCAACTGTGTTAATGATTACATCTTGAGATACATCTACTAGACGACGGGTTAAGTAACCAGCGTCTGCCGTTTTTAAGGCGGTATCTGCTAATCCTTTACGTGCACCGTGCGTTGAGATAAAGTATTCAAGAATCGAAAGTCCTTCTTTAAAGTTAGAAAGAATAGGGTTTTCAATGATTTCCCCACCTCCAGCAGTTGATTTCTTTGGCTTAGCCATCAAACCACGCATACCGGTTAACTGACGAATCTGTTCTTTTGATCCACGTGCTCCAGAATCTAACATCATATATACTGAGTTAAATCCTTGTTGGTCTTCGCTAATTCGTTTCATGGCCAAAGAGGTCAAGTGCGAGTTAGTCGACGTCCACACGTCAATGATCTGGTTATAACGTTCGTTATTGGTAATTAATCCCATGTTATAGTTGCCCATAATCCCGTCTACCTTTTTATTGGCATCGTCGATTAATGGTAACTTTTCTGGTGGGATGATAATATCTCCTAAACTAAAGGATAGTCCCCCTTTGAAGGCGAAACCGTATCCCATGCTTTTGATTTTATCTAAAAACTCAGCTGTTTCTGGAACGCTAGTTACTTTTAAGATTTGGCCAATGATATCACGTAAGTTCTTCTTGGTCAATACTTCGTTAAAGTAACCTGCTTTTTCTGGGACAACTTCGTTAAAGAGAACACGTCCTACCGTAGTATCGATGATTTGGTATTCTAGCGCACCTTCTTCGTTCAATACTTTTGTACGAATCTTGATGGTTGCATTCAAATCAACACGTTTCTCGTTATAAGCGATATGTACTTCTTCTACAGAATAGAAAGTAAGTCCTTCTCCTTTAACCACAAGATCTTTTGTAGACTTACGAGCTTTAGTCATATAATAAAGCCCCAAGACCATATCCTGAGAAGGTACCGTTACTGGTGATCCATTTGCAGGGTTTAAGATATTGTGAGAAGCTAACATTAATAGTTGTGCTTCAAGGATTGCTTCTGGTCCTAAAGGTAAGTGAACCGCCATTTGATCCCCATCGAAATCGGCGTTAAAGGCCGTACATACTAATGGGTGTAATTGGATCGCTTTCCCTTCAATTAATTTAGGCTGAAAGGCTTGAATTCCTAAACGGTGTAATGTGGGGGCCCTGTTCAATAGTACAGGGTGTCCTTTCAATACATTTTCTAAGATGTCCCAAACAACCGGTTCTTTGCGGTCGATAATTTTCTTCGCAGATTTTACCGTTTTTACGATCCCACGCTCGATTAACTTACGGGTGATAAACGGCTTGTAAAGCTCTGCTGCCATATCTTTAGGAAGACCACATTCAAATAATTTTAATTCTGGTCCTACAACAATTACAGAACGTGCAGAATAGTCAACACGTTTTCCTAATAAGTTTTGACGAAAACGTCCTTGCTTTCCTTTTAAGGAATCAGATAATGATTTAAGCGGACGGTTAGAGTCAGTTTTTACGGCAGATGATTTACGGGTGTTATCAAATAATGAATCGACAGATTCTTGTAACATACGTTTTTCATTACGCAAGATTACCTCTGGTGCTTTGATTTCGACCAAACGCTTTAAACGGTTGTTACGAATAATCACACGACGGTAAAGATCATTTAAATCTGAGGTGGCAAAACGACCTCCATCTAAAGGAACTAAAGGACGTAATTCTGGTGGAATTACAGGAATCACCTTCATGATCATCCATTCTGGACGATTTTCTTTACGGGTGTTCGCATCTTTTAATGCCTCTACAACTTGAAGACGCTTTAAGGCTTCTGTCTTACGTTGCTTTGAAGTTTCGTTATTTGCTTTGTGACGCAATTCATAAGAAAGTCCTTCTAAATCAATACGCGAAAGCAATTCGATTAAACACTCTGCTCCCATTTTAGCGATAAACTTGTTTGGATCGCTATCATCAAGGTATTGGTTATCGTCTGGAAGACCTTCCATCACGTTAAGGTACTCCTCTTCTGTCAAGAAGTCCATTTTTTGTAATGACTCTCCTTCTTCATTTACTGCAAGACCTGCTTGAATCACAACATAACGCTCATAATAGATGATCATGTCGAGTTTCTTAGAAGGAAGACCTAAAAGGTATCCAATCTTGTTTGGTAAAGAACGGAAGTACCAGATGTGCGCTACAGGAACAACTAAGTTGATGTGCCCTACACGATCACGACGTACTTTCTTTTCAGTTACCTCTACCCCACAACGGTCACAAACGATACCTTTATAACGGATACGCTTGTATTTTCCACAGGCACATTCAAAGTCTTTTACAGGACCAAAGATGCGCTCGCAAAACAAACCATCACGTTCTGGTTTGTGGGTTCTATAGTTAATGGTTTCTGGTTTTAACACCTCACCACGTGAATTTCCTAGAATAACTTCTGGAGAAGAAAGTCCAATGGAAATTTTATTGAATTTTTTTTGGGTTACATTTTCGCTATTTCTTGCCATAACTAATGTTCTTTTTGGTTGTTGTTAATGAAATTTCCTTGATTATTCTTCTAAGCGAATGTCTAATCCTAGTCCTTTCAATTCATGCATCAATACGTTAAAGGATTCTGGTAAGCCAGGTTCTGGCAATGTTTCTCCTTTTACGATTGACTCGTATGTTTTGGCACGTCCAATCACATCATCTGATTTGACGGTCAAGATTTCTTGTAAGGTACTTGATGCTCCATAAGCTTCAAGTGCCCAAACTTCCATCTCTCCAAAACGTTGTCCACCAAATTGTGCTTTACCTCCTAACGGCTGTTGCGTAATAAGAGAGTAAGGTCCAATAGATCTAGAGTGCATTTTGTCATCTACCATGTGTCCTAATTTCAACATGTAGATCACCCCTACCGTTGCCGGTTGGTCAAAGCGTTCTCCAGTTCCTCCATCATAGAGGTAAGTATGTCCGTATTGTGGAATTCCAGCTTTAGCCGTTAGGTCGTCGATCTCTGCGGCACTTGCACCATCAAAAATTGGTGTTGCATATTTTTCACCGAGTTCTAATCCAACCCATCCTAATACAGTTTCATATATCTGCCCAATGTTCATTCGCGATGGTACCCCTAGTGGGTTCAACACGATGTCTACTGGTGTTCCATCTTCTAAGAATGGCATATCTTCATGACGAACGATACGTGCAACAATACCTTTGTTCCCGTGACGTCCCGCCATTTTATCTCCTACTTTAAGCTTACGCTTTTTAGCGATATATACTTTTGCTAAGCGCTTGATACCAGCAGGTAGCTCATCTCCTACACTAATGGTAAACTTCTCACGACGTAAGGCCCCTTGTAAATCGTTTTCTTTGATTTTGTAATTGTGAATCAAATCAGCGATTAAACGGTTGGTTTCGTCTGTCGTTGTCCATGTCCCTCTAGTAAGGTGTGTATAGTCTTCTACTTTAGATAACATTTTCAAAGTGTACTTTTTCCCTTTTGGAAGAACTTCTTCTCCTAAGTCATTTTGTACTCCTTGACATGTTTTCCCATTTACGATAGAGAATAACTTCTCTACCATAATTCCGCGAAGCTCTTCAAACTTCACATCATAGTTATCTTCTAATGCTTCTAACTCTGCTTTGTCTTGGTTGCGCTTGCGCTTGTCCTTAACAGAACGGGTAAAGAGTTTTTTGTCAATAACTACCCCACGCAATGATGGTGGTGCTTTTAATGAAGCATCTTTTACGTCGCCGGCTTTGTCTCCAAAGATGGCACGTAATAGTTTTTCTTCTGGGGTTGGATCAGATTCTCCTTTAGGAGTAATCTTACCAATTAAGATATCGCCAGGGTTAACTTCAGCCCCGATACGAATCATACCAAATTCATCTAAGTCTTTCGTCGCTTCTTCGCTAACGTTAGGGATGTCATTGGTTAATTCTTCTGCTCCTAATTTTGTATCACGAACATCTAAAGAGTATTCGTCAATGTGGATAGAAGTAAAGATATCTTCGCGAACTACTTTTTCAGAGATCACAATCGCATCCTCAAAGTTATACCCTTTCCAAGGCATAAAGGCTACTTTCATGTTTCGTCCTAACGCTAATTCTCCATCTTGTGTAGCATAACCTTGACATAAAACTTGTCCTTTTGTCACCTTATCGCCTTTGCGAACGATTGGCTTAAGGTTGATACAAGTTCCTTGGTTGGTTTTTCTAAACTTGATTAAGTTATACGACTTGGTATCACTATCAAAGCGCACTTTTTCTTCAAGTTCTGTATAGCTGTAACGAATGGTGATTTTTTGTGCATCAACATACTCAACAACTCCGTCTCCTTCTGCATTAATTAATACACGTGAATCAGACGCTACTTGACGTTCAAGACCAGTTCCTACAATAGGAGATTCTGGACGTAAAAGTGGTACTGCCTGACGCATCATGTTTGATCCCATCAAGGCACGGTTTGCATCATCGTGTTCTAAGAAAGGAATTAATGAAGCCGAGATAGAAGCAATCTGGTTAGGTGCTACATCTGTATAGTGTACTTGTTTAGGATCTACAACGGGATAATCTGCTTCTTCACGAGCAATGATTTTATCCTCGGTGATTTTTCCGTTTTTATCAAAAGGGATATTCGCTTGAGCGATTAAT
>JBDNAJ010000072.1:0-7485 GCA_039768455.1 Candidatus Arcticimaribacter sp. | reverse complement strand
TCTAGTCCCCTTCCGTGAGGGACATAGAGCGACCATATGCGAACCCCGTCAAAGGTTGCACCAAGTGCCCTGGCCTCCACTGTTTCTAAGCCTAAATCAAGGGCTTTCTTATGGGCGACTATATCTATTCCCTGCGCAAAACCGCTAATGATTAAAGGCTTGTATGGCGCTAAGTCGATTAAAAGTTGTTCACACAGGCGACAACCCGCAGCAGTAGGAGCGCGGGTCCCTACTATGCTAATAATCCTAGGGTTATTCCAGTTGACACTTCCTTTTTGAAAAAAAACAGTTGGGGGATCGGCGGTATGGGTTAAGGTTAGTGGATAATCCTTTTCATGGTAGATAAAGGGCTTTAAACCCTGCGATTTTATTCTTTTTTCTTCTTTTTTTACTTGGGGTAAATGAGCTTCCCAGCCTTCTAAATATTTGACATGTGAAGGCCCTACTCTGTTAATTTACAGCAATTTATCAGGAGGGGCTTTAAGTACGTTTTTTGCTCCGTCACAATGATCGATAAGTTTTTTAATCCGGCGGGATCCTAAGTTAGGGATACGGCAAAGCAATAAAGCCGCTTGTTGGGACGTTAAGGTCATAGCTTTGGGTGATTTTTGAGGCCTCTAGCACTAAAATTTCCTTTAAAATAGGAAGAAAATATTATTTGCTATCTTTAGTACATGGTTTTGACACAATACATCAAAGAATTACTCTATCAACAGGAATGTATCACCTTACCCGGTTTTGGTTCTTTTGTAACCCAAAATTATCCGATACAAGTCAACCGTTTTACGGGAGAATTTGTTCCCCCTTCTCGCTCAGTTTCATTTAATCGATTGATTCAAGAGAACGACGGTCTTTTAGCAAGTTATATTGCGAAGAGAGAAAACATTTCTTATGCTAACGCACTAATTAAAATTGAAGAAGAGTGTGCCCGCTGGAATAAACGCCTTAAAAATGACGTGTTGATTCTTCCTGGTATTGGAGAGTTTTCTTTGAACGCAGAAAACAAATTGCGCTTTTTACCCCACGGGAAAGTCAATTTTGACGCTAACGCCTTAGGCTTAAAAGCCTTCCAAAAAACACCCCTGAAGGCTCAGATTAAAGCAGCCTCTGTCGTACCCCCTGTTTCTAATTCAACATCAAGTCCCATGCAAGACAATAAAGAATCACTTGCTTTTACCCCAGAACAAAAGGAAGACAACAAGACCCCCTTTGTAAAATATGCCGTAATCGGAGTAGTTGCTGTAGCCCTATTAGGCGCTGTATACTATTTTGGGAACCAGTATCTTGAAAGCGAACGCTTAAAGTCTGCTAAACTGGCACAACAACGCATCACTAAAAACGTACAAAATGCTTCTTTTGACCTAGGGTCAATCGCTGCTATTTCTTATGATGCTGCCGCAGAAATCGAAACGGTAGACGACAATAGTCTTCGCATAACCGAAGGGCAATTTTATAGTGTAATCGCAGGAAGCTTTCGCGATCAAGTGAATGCAGAACGAAAATTAGCCATTTTAAAATCGCAAGGTTTTGAAGCTGCTTTTGCTGAACAAAGTGATGACGGACTTATTCGTGTTGCTTATGGTCGTTTTAAAACGAAAAGTCAAGCCTACAGTTTGCTCAGTTTTGTTACCAATAGCTTAAAAGAAGAGGCCTGGTATTTAGTAGAAGGCTACTAAACTACATGCGATAAACCCAACTCTTTGGGTTGACAGGTGTAGTGTTTTGAAATACAGAAAACTTTAGCTCGCTTTTCCCTGTTGTTGGATGGGTAAAAACTTCTCCTATGGCTTGTTTTGCATCAATGGTTTGTCCCTTTTTAACATATACAACCGCCAGGTTTGAATAGCTGGTAATATAATTCCCATGTTGAATTAACACCCCTGGGTTACTTCCTTTAAAAGAGAATACCTGCATCACTTTCCCTTTAAATACCGCGCGTACTTTTGCGTTATCTGGCGTGGCGATGGTTACCCCACTACTTTGGATCTTGGTCGTTTTAACAACGGGGTGAGTTTGTGTTCCAAAACCCAAGGTCACCACTCCTTGTTCTACCGGCCATGGGAGTTTTCCTCTATTTGCCGTAAAGTTTTTACCAATTAATTGCGCTTCGGGAGTTAAGGTAAAGACCGCTTTGTTTTTTCCTGCTGCTGCTTTATTAGAGGCAGCAATGGCCGCTCTAATTAAGCGTTGAATCTCTTTGTCAAAAGCAGCAATTTGACGCTGTTTCTTTTGAATTCGTTTTTCCAGGGAACGCTCTTTCTTCTTTAAACTGCTAATGCGCTCTTTCTGTTCTAGTCGTTCTGCTGTAAGTTCATTTTGCGCAATCCTGTTTTCTTTGACTAAGGCTTCCTTCTTTTGTTTTTGAACTAAAAGCGTTTCGTTTAGCGCTTCTAGGGTCTTTGTTTTTTCGGCAATTAGAAGGCCTTGTTTTTTTCTAAACGCAGCGTATTGTTTTAGGTATTGAAAGCGTTTATAGGCCTGTAAAAAACTTTCGGAAGAGAACAAGAACATCAAACGGCTTTGAGCAGATTTACTCGCATAAGCAAAACGAATCATCTCGGCGTATTCAGTTTTTAGCTCTTTTAATTCTTTTTCTTGTCGTTCAATGGTCTTTTGATTGACATTGATTTGCTGGGTCAAGCGGTTGGCCTCTTCATTCGTCACCCTGATCAAACGCTGTCTTAAACTAATTTTAACTGCGAGATCTTCGGCCTCTGTTAAGGCCGTTTTCTTTAATTTTTTATTAGAAAATAAAAGGCTGTTGATTTGTTTAATCTCAACCTGAAGTTGTTTGCGCTGAGCTTCTAGTTTCGCCTGTCTATTGTTTTGTGCCCATGCGAATGTTGCCAAAAGGAAAAAGAGAACACTAAGGCCTTTTTTACTGCGCATTTATAACTCAATTTTCTTGTATCCTGCCGGGATATTGAAAGGGACGGTTAGTTTTTTAGGAAAATCAACCCTTAGATAATCCAGCGATAGTTGTAAAAAGTTCGTTCCGTCAAAGGTGGAGATTTCAATTTTCTTTGGCACTAGTTTTCCCTCTGCTTGTTGATATTGGGTGTATTTTATGCTTAAGCTTTGGCCTGTGCCTGCTACTAAAAAGCGCTGTTCTTTTAAACGAAAGTTGACCGGGTCGTAAAAGTAAGTAGGTCGAAAACGCAAGCCTTTTGCCTTTGAACTCAAAACATAATACTGCGGGTGAGAAATACGCTCGAATTTTTCGTTTTTAATGTCTGAAATAGGATAGCCTAGAAAAATGTTTTGTAAGTCCTTAAAGCTAAAATCTGTTCCTAACTGCTGGTTGATAAAAGCAATATCGCCTTTGTAATAGGTTTTTTGAAACTTTTCATAAAACTGGACCTCTTCTGGGGTAATCAAAACTTTGGCAATGGGAATAAGCATATTTGCGCTCATCCAAAACGTTTTATTGTCTTCTAAACGAAAATTGACATTGACGCTTTGTTTGCGTTTTTGGTCATTGTATTCCGCTTTAATGCGAGCCCTAAAAGTGCTAATATTTTCTTCTGCCTTGTCGATTTCAGCGGCTAATCCTTTTAGATCGACGCGCTTTACCGGGGCTTTATTGGGCAATACACGCACAGATTTACAGCCGGTCAAAAAGCCTAAAATCAAGAGCAGATAAAAATATTTTATTCCTTTTTTCATTTATTCTAAAGCTGAATAGTCCCCTATACTTACGATAGTATACTCCCCATTATAACGCACATGATTCCCAATCATTGCCTTCTCTAAGGCCGCATTTTGTACAATGGTGTAGTTTTGAATCATCGATTCTTTAACGGTAGCATTGACAATTTGGCTCCCTTCTCCTATGGATACCCCAGGGCCTACTGTACTGTCTTTTAACACAACATCCTTGCCAATAAAACAGGGGGGGATAATCGTGCTGTTTTCTAATGTCGCAGAAGCGTCGACGAGATTTTTGCCTTCTTCTGCTAAAAAGTGAAGCATTTTTGTGTTGGTTTCTATTGTAATTGCTTTATTCCCGCAATCCATCCATTCGTTCACTTCACCGGGGACAAAGCGTTTACCGTTACGCATCATGCCTTTTATTCCGTCATTGATTTGATATTCCCCACCATGAGTGAGTTGTTGATCAATCACCGCTTGAAGTTCTGTTTTTAGGTCTTCAATGGCTTTAAAATAATAGATGCCTATCACCGCTAAATCAGAAACAAATTGAGTCGGTTTTTCAACTAGTTCTGTAATGGCGTTAGTATTGTCAAGTTGCACCACCCCATAGGCAGAAGGATTCTTCACCTTTTTTACCCAGATTTGCGCATCTGCGGCTGGGTCAATATGGAAGTCTGCCCGAATAAGGGTATCTGCATATGCCACTACTGCTGGACCGCTTAAAGAGGGTGCTGCACACATAATCGCATGCCCGGTACCCAGTGGGTTCAATTGGCGATAAATACTCGCTTTAGCCCCTAGGTTTTCAGCAACCTTTGTTAGGTGAGCGACAATTTCTTCGCCAAAAAAAGCTGGATCACCTAAAATAAAAGCGACTTCTTCAATCGGTTGATTGACCACCCCAGCGATATCATTGACCAACTGTTCAACGATAGGCGTTCCTGCAACAGGAACAAGAGGTTTAGGAACGGTTAAAGTATGGGGCCTTAGTCGGGAACCACGACCCGCCATGGGAACAATTATTTTCATGCGATCTTGTTATTTTTTACCAGTGCTGCCAAATCCTCCTTCTCCTCGATCGGTGCTGTCGAGAGATTCAACCACTTGCCAATCCACTTGTGTGTATTGTGCAACGACCAATTGAGCGATCCGCTCACCGGGATTAATATCTACTGCTTCATTAGAAAGGTTGACTAGGATCACCCCTATTTCTCCGCGATAATCTGCATCGATGGTTCCTGGTGCGTTTAATACCGTGACTCCGTGTTTTGCCGCTAGGCCAGAACGTGGTCTGACTTGCGCTTCATAGCCTTCAGGAAGAGCGATTTTAAGCCCTGTCCCGATGATTTTACGCTCTAAAGAACGCAGGGTGATCGCTTGATCTAAAACTGCTTTGAGATCTAGTCCTGCGGAAGATACCGTAGCATAGGCTGGCAATTCATAAGGACTTTCGTTAATTACAGGAAGTTGAATCATGTCAAAATTTTCTTGTTTTTAAAAATACAAAATGTGAGGTTAAGAAGAACGAACTTAAAGAGGAGATATCCTTAGGTTATCAACGGTTTTGCTCATCTCTAATGACCGCCTTTACCATGTTGATGGCACACATGTTCCCACCAGAAAAAAAGTATTGCAACCAGCGTTCTTTTGCCCCTATGCTTTTTAAGATTTGACGGGGAGATTGCCCTTTTTTATGATAATAAACCACCGAAGCATAATAGGCTTCTAAATGATCAATCTTTTGCTGCAATAAAGCTCTTCCTCCCTTTAAAATAGGGTTGTGACAACACAATAAAAGATCAAAATCAAGGGCGACCATTTTCTTTAACGACTCGATTTGCTGCACCATCGACTCTTTTTTCATAAAGTATTTAATCTGTGGGCTTACAAAGGCATCCGCCGAAAAAAGCCAGCCCTGATTGGCTTCAAACAAGGCCACTTGGTCGATGGCATGCCCGGGAATAGGAATCAATTCAAAATTGTAATTAGCAGTACTAAGTGTTGTTTTGTCATACGCCATGACCCGGTCGGTAAACACTGGTGTTCCCCAAAAGAGTTTTTGCGGCAGGCTAGTCCCTACTTTACCTTGAACCAATTCACTACAGTCTAAAGAACCATAAATGGGTACATCAAATTGGGATGAAATGGGATTGACATTCCCCGAATGATCCTCGTGATGATGGGTGATAAAGACCTGATCTAAGGCTTTCTTTTCGAGCCATTGCAGTAATTCTTTTCCCAGTTTAGGCGGACCTGTATCAACCAACAAACCATCAATATAAAAACTGTGAACAGCAACAGGAGGTGGCCCAAAATAGCCTACGCCCATTTGCAAACTTTCAATCGGGCCAAATTGATGTTTCTCAGTATAATGCATTTATTTTTTGGGGAAGCGTTTTTTGAGTTCAGTTTCCACTTGTAAGAGCATTAATAGTGGGCCAATCGTCACAATGACTAATGCGATCCAAACAGACCAAAGCAACTGAAAATCAACACTCCATGACAACAATCCTAATGCAGTGATACAAGAGCCCATTTTCATCATTTTTTTGGCAGAATATTCTTGCGCAAAGTCCCAACTTTCTTGTGATTTCATCGAATTTGACGTGCGATATCCATACAAATGATTGATTTTCTTCGGTGGAAAACGCTGTTGAATAAACCCGGCTAGCAAAAAAATTAGTCCGCTAATGCATAAAATTAAAACCAAAGGATTTGTCATAACATTGCTTATCATTCTTCCAGAAAGGTAAGCCTTTTTTTGCCCATCTAAGTCTCTGTTTATCGTTTTGGAGGTCAGAAATCAAGAAGCGTTTTTTCTTCATCTGTAGGATTATAGAAAGAAAAACCCCTTAGTTGAAGCAGTCCTTAGGACATTTAATTAACTTTGGCACAGCAACATGAAAAAAACTGAATTGTATCCTTTGCAGTTTGTTCCACAATATGAGTATCGCTTATGGGGTGGAGACAAACTAAATGCTATTTTAAACCGTGATATCGAAGGAAATAAAATAGGCGAATCTTGGGAAATCTCGGCGGTAGAAGGCTCTCCTTCTTATGTCGCAGACGGGCCTTTTAAAGGACTTAGCCTTCCTGAACTTATTGAACTAATTCCCGAGGCTTTACTGGGGAAAGCAGTTGTCGAACAACACGGAAAAAACTTTCCTTTGCTCATTAAATTTATCGATGCTAAAATTCCACTTTCTGTTCAAGTTCACCCTAACGATGAGCTAGCGAAAGAAAGGCATAATTCTTTAGGGAAAAACGAAATGTGGTATATCATGGATGCAGAAAAAGAAGCTGAACTTACCTTAGGCTTTAATAAAAAAATTGATGCTGCAAGCTATGCTTCCGCTCTAAACGAAAATCGCATAGAGGAAATTTTACATCGCGTAAACATTCGAAAGGGAGACGCAGTCTATGTCCCCGCCGGACTAGTTCACGCGATAGGTGGCGGCATTGTTCTGGCTGAAATCCAACAGACTTCGGATATTACCTACAGGGTCTATGATTACAACCGAATTGATGCAAAAACGGGCACAAAACGTGCATTGCATCAAGACCTGGCGATCAAGGCAATCAACTTTGATTTAGAACAGCAAGAGGTTTTACAAATTGAGGAAAAACCAAATCAATCCAATCTTTTCCTAGATACTCCGTTCTTTAAAACAGCTTTCCTTGTCGTCGAGGAGTCCATTAAGCTCAATTATAAAACACGAGATGCCTTTAGTGTATTAATTTGTGTTGAAGGAGAAGCTAGCTTGATGGCCAATGATCATTCCTTGATGATAACCAAAGGCCAAACGGTACTCATTCCTGCTGCCCTAGAAG
>JBDNAJ010000071.1:0-6925 GCA_039768455.1 Candidatus Arcticimaribacter sp. | reverse complement strand
ATCGTGTTTTAAGGCGAGTTGCCCTAAAGCGGTAATTTCTTCTTCGGTATATAAATAGCCCGTTGGGTTACTGGGGTTACACAATAATATAGCCCGAGTTTTATCGCTTACCTTCGCTTCAATCTCTGCTAAGGCAGGTAATTTAAATTGATCCTCAAATAAGGAAACGACAGGAACCACATTTACACTAGCGGCAGCGGCAAAGCCATTGTAGTTCGCATAAAAAGGCTCTGGAATAATGATTTCATCTCCGGCATCACAGATAGAGTTTAAGGTAAACGCTAGCGCCTCACTTGCTCCAGTAGTAACGATGATTTCTTGAGGTGATAAATCAATTTGATGTTGCTTGTAATAATCTGTTAGTGCCTTCCTATAACTTAAAGAACCTTCTGACGAACCATAAGGGAGTAAGTCAAGCGGACTGTTTTTGACGACTTCCATCGCGACCTTTGGCGCATCAATGTCTGGTTGTCCAATATTGAGGTGGTGTACATGTATGCCTTTTGCTTTTGCAGCATCGGCAAAATGCACCAATTTACGAATGGGTGATTCTGGTAAATCTTTTCCTTTTTGTGAGATCAATGGCATGGTTGCGGTAAATCAGCTGCAAATATCTTAAAAAAAAACAGGACTTGTTTTTATGGAACTGATTTTGTTGTGATTTAACAAATTATCTCCTTTTTGTTCAAATCAGAGGAGCTAATTGTGCCCTAAATAACTATTGTGCCACACAGCGTCCTACTTTTAATGTTCTGTTTATGCAATTACTTTGCTTTTGCGCAGGCAGAATTGGTCTTTCCTGAAGGGGCCAAAGGTAAAATCCCTTTTGAATGGAAATCAAATTTGATTATCATCCCAGTTAGTATTCAAGGTGTGGAGCTAAATTTCTTGGTCGATACAGGAGTGGGGCACACCCTTATTTTTGATAACCATAAAGCGCAGCAATTAGGGTTTAATCAAGATCAGCCTTATTTGCTTCGCGGACTAGGGGATCAACCAGCGCTAGAGGCCTATAGGGTGAAAATTGACCAATTGTCAATTGGTGATTTTTACTTAAAAAAGCTTACCGCTTTGGTCTTACCAGAAAGCGAATTTATTTTGAGCAAACGGGTAGGAACCCATATCGATGGGATTATAGGTCACGATTTGTTTGAGCACTATGCTGTTTTAATCGATTATCCCCGAAAGTATCTAAAAATCAATCCAGTAAAAACACAAAAGCGCTGGAAGAAAAAGAAAATAGTCCCTCTGCCGATACATTTTTATAAGCGAAAACCCTATCTACAACTTACTATTCCGCAACTAGGGCAAGCTGTATTAAGTGGAAATTTTTTAATTGATACAGGTTTGAGCGATGCCCTTTGGCTTTTTTCAAAAGAGCTTGATTTTGAAAAAACGCCTCCTGTATTTGAAGATTTTTTAGGGACCGGAATCAATGGGGATGTTTATGGCGAACGCGGAAAAATCCCCTCTTTGGTTTTAGGTAAAACCTTCTTGAATGAAATTAAAGTAGCCTATCCGGCAACAAAAACATTTGCAACCCTCTCGTTAGAGCAGAACCGTTTGGGAAGTATAGGGGCAGAGTTATTAAGTCGTTTTAGGGCCTTGATTGATTATCCCAATCAACAATTAATGCTTAAGCCAACCTTTAAAACAACTGATCCTTTTTATTACAATCTTTCTGGAATGGAATTAGCTTATGAGGGGGTTCAAATGGTAAAACAGCGCTTACCTTCGGTAGAGCGAAAAGGCAATACAGGAAATAATGGGATTGAAATACTGTTGCAAGAGCGGTATCAATTGTCTTTCCATCCAGCTTTAAAAGTCACTTATGTAAGACCTCAATCTCCTGCACAACTTTCTGGCGTTAGAGCTGGAGATATTTTGATGCAAATCAATGGAAAAAAAGTCCATCATATGTCTCTAGAAAAGGTGCTTAGCATCCTGCAAAAAGAACCTGGGGAGAAGATTAAACTGACCGTGAATAGAGAGGATCATTTGCAAAAATTCACCTTTTACCTGCGGTCAATTTTTTCTACCATTAATCCCACATTCGAGCTTAGGGCAAATGTGGACAATAAAAAAGCGAATACTCCTTGAAGTATTCGCTTTGTTGATGTTATGGAATGAATGCTATAAAACAGTCCCTTTGATCTTTAAGGAAACAATAGGGGTGCTCTCCGCATTTGAATTGACCGTGATGGTTTTCCGAATGGGTCCAACACGATTGGTGTCATATTTTACTTGGATTTCTCCTTTATCTCCTGGCGCAATAGGTGCTTCAGGTTTTTTAGGGATAGTACATCCACAAGAAGAGTATACTTTTGAAATAACGAGGGGTTGATTGCCAGAATTGACAAACTCAAAGGTACGTACCCCGTCGCTTCCTTTTTCAATTTCTCCATAATCAACTACTTGCGAGGTGAATTCTATGGCTGGTCCAGTTGTCTGTGCTTGTAAGTTTAGGGCTAAAGACAATGTAAATACTAGTAAAAGTGTTCTCATGATTATTGCTTTATCGGTGTTCAATATACAATTTTTATCCTTTTTTCTTCTCTTGAATAGAAAGTCAATCGTTTTCTTTCGTTTTCAGTTTAGTAGGATTATTTTTGTTACTTATTACAAAAATCAGACCATTCATGGCCATTCCATCAAAATTTAATGCTTCCCTCGTAGAAGAAAAGTGGTACGCTTACTGGATGGAGCAAAAGTATTTTGCTTCTACTCCAGACGAGCGAGAATCCTATTCGATTGTTATTCCACCACCAAATGTTACGGGTGTCTTACACATGGGGCATATGTTGAATAATTCTTTACAAGATATTTTGATTCGACGTGCGCGCATGAAAGGTCTTAATGCTTGCTGGGTACCTGGAACAGATCACGCCTCTATAGCGACAGAAGCAAAAGTGGTCGCTAGATTGAAGGAGCAAGGCATTGATAAAAATGATTTGTCTAGAGAAGAATTCCTCAAGCACGCTTGGGAATGGACTGACGAATATGGCGGAGTCATTTTACAGCAACTTAAAAAATTAGGTTGTTCTTGTGATTGGGACCGCACTAAATTCACCCTTGATCCAGACATGTACGAGTCGGTGATTAAAGTGTTTGTCGATTTATACAACAAGGGCTTAATTTACCGTGGCTATCGCATGGTCAACTGGGATCCAGAAGCACAAACTACCCTTTCTGACGAAGAGGTGATTTTTGTAGAAAAGCTAGGATTCTTATACCATATCGCTTATGCCGTTGAAGGCAGTGATGAGAAAGTCATCATTGCAACCACTCGTCCAGAAACCTTATTAGGGGACACTGCGGTTTGTATTCACCCAGAAGATGAACGTTACACTCACTTAAAAGGGAAACGCGTTATTGTTCCCATTGCGAACAGATCGATTCCCATTATTGAAGACGACTATGTCGATCGCGAATTTGGAACTGGCTGTTTAAAAGTTACTCCGGCCCACGATATCAATGATAAAGCCCTGGGCGAAAAGCACCAGCTTGAGGTAATCGATATCTTTAATGCAGATGCTACGCTGAATAGTTTTGGCTTAGCCTATGAAGGAAAAGATCGCTTTGTTGTTCGCAAAGAAATCGCCAAAGAATTAGACGCCTCTGGCGCTTTAGTAAAGCAAGAGCCTTACAACCACAATGTGGGAACTTCTGAAAGAACAAAAGCGGTCATCGAGCCACGCTTATCAGATCAGTGGTTTTTAAAGATGGAAGACTTAGCAAAACCTGCCATTGATGCAGTGCTAAATTCAGATGAAGTAAATCTGGTTCCAGCTAAATTTAATAATACTTATCGCCACTGGATGGAGAACATCCGCGATTGGAATATTTCGCGTCAATTGTGGTGGGGACAACAAATTCCAGCCTATTACTTTGGTGACGGAAAAGAAGATTTTGTCGTAGCAGAAACCCCTGAGGAAGCTTTGGCGTTAGCCCAAAAAAAATCAGGAAATGCTGCTTTAAGCAGTGAGGACCTGCGTCAAGACGCAGATGTTTTGGACACTTGGTTCTCTTCTTGGTTATGGCCCATCTCTGTTTTTGATGGAATTCGCCATCCAGAGAACGAAGAAATTAATTATTACTACCCCACACAAGATTTGGTCACTGGACCAGATATTTTGTTCTTTTGGGTAGCGCGCATGATTATTTCTGGGTATGAGTATAGAAAAGAGCAACCTTTCTCTAATGTCTATTTAACGGGTTTAGTTCGAGATGAGAAAGGGCGAAAAATGTCAAAGCAGTTAGGGAATTCCCCTGATGCTTTAAAACTAATCGAAGACTATGGCGCAGATGCCGTTCGGGTAGGATTGATGTTGAGTGCCGCCGCTGGAAACGATTTGTTATTTGACGAAAATTTATGCCAGCAAGGAAAAAACTTCACCAATAAAATATGGAATGCCTATCGCTTGATTGATGGCTGGGAAGTAGATAAGAAGGCTACGCCAAATGCACAAAACGCCGAGGCCCTAGACTGGTATGAGAATAAGTTTAACGCGACCTTAAGCACGATTGAAGATCACTTTGAAAAGTACCGTATCTCAGATGCGTTAATGGCGGTTTATAAACTATTGTGGGATGATTTCTGCTCTTGGTTACTCGAAGCAGTCAAACCAGCCTATGGTTCCCCAATTGATGCTCCTAGTTTAAAACGCATCAAGGTATTATTTGAAAATAATTTAAAGTTGATGCATCCCTTTATGCCTTTCTTGACCGAAGAGTTATGGCAACATATGGGAGAACGCACAAAAGAAGAAGCTTTGATGATTTCTGCTTGGCCAAAAGTTGGTAAAGTAGATCAAGCTGCCTTAGACGCCTTTGAATTAGCGACGAAAATCGTAAGTGGCGTTCGTAACTTTAGAAAAGAACGCAACATCTCTCATAAAGAAGCTTTACAGCTTTATGTAGTTGCAAAAGCAGACCAAGTTAACTATCATGCCTTGATCCAAAAAATGGCAGGAGTAGAAGAGATTCACTGGGTAGAAAAAGCTCCCGAAGAATCAGGCGCAAGTTTCCGTGTGGATACCTTTGAATGTTTTATTCCACTAGCGGGCAATGTAGATGCAGCGGCAGAAAAAGCCAAACTTGAAGAAGAGCTTAAGTATGCCAAAGGCTTCTTACAATCTGTTAGAAAGAAACTCGAAAACGAACGTTTTGTGAGCAATGCTCCAGACAAAGTGATCGAAATGGAGCGCAAGAAAGAAGCTGACGCTCTAGAAAAGATTAGTGTAATTGAGAAAAGCCTTGCTACGCTTTAAAAAAAGCGAGGCTTATTTCTTTGCAATGATGGTCTCTCCACCGCGAACGACTTGATCTAAGACAACATCAACAGGAGTTCCTACAGGAAGGAATAAGTCTACCCTTGAACCAAATTTGATAAAGCCAGCATCTTCTCCTTGAACTGCTTTGTCGCCTACTTCTGCATAATTCACAATGCGACGGGCAACAGCACCAGCAATTTGGCGGTATAAAATTTCTCCAAACTGTTCATTTTCAACGACAATGGTTGTTCTTTCGTTCAGTTCTGAAGACTTTGGGTGCCATGCCACCAAATATTTGCCTGGGTGATATTTACTAAAATTCACCGTTCCACTCATAGGATATCGAGTTACGTGAACATTAATTGGAGACATAAAAATCGACACTTGTAAGCGTTGATCTTTAAAGTATTCTTTTTCAAAAACTTCTTCTACGATCACGACCTTTCCGTCTACAGGAGAGAGCAGATGATTTTCATCTAGAACTGTGTTGCGACTAGGATTTCTAAAAAACTGCAATACTAAAATAAGAATGACCAAAGCGGCAGCTTGAAGGCCGTATTTGGCAATTTGATTGCCTACAAAATATTCTGCCACTAAGGCGATTGCAGCACAGATCAAAAATGTGTTGATAATAATGATATAACCTTCTTTATGAAACATAATTAGATGAATTTTAAGAGTAAAAAATAAAAAGGTGCAGTAAAGATAACACTATCCATGCGGTCATAAAAACCGCCATGACCAGGGAGTAAAGTGCCGCTGTCTTTTACATTTGCCCTTCTTTTAAAATAGGACTGAACAAAATCTCCTAGGGTAGCAAGGGCGGGAATTATTAACGCAACGCCCCACCAGTAGTCTCCATAAAGGGAGAAATTGTTTTCTACAAAATACAGTAAAATTATTGTGGCGACTGCTCCACCTGCATAGCCTTCCCAAGATTTTTTAGGAGAGATAGCAGGTAATAACTTAGTTTTCCCTATTCTGGAACCCACTAAGTAGGCAAAAGAATTATTGACCCAAATAGCGAGGTAAAAGAACAAAAGATAATAGGGTTCTCCTGGGGCGTTAAGTCCTAGAAGCTTTGGGATAAAAATGCTAGATCCCGTGATATAAAACAAGATTAATGCAGTTTTACTTCCCTTTGAAAAATCAACTTGTCTGTTGGTCAAACAAAGAAAGCTTATGATGGCATTTACTGCTAAGGATGCAAAGAGAATTCCGTCAAAAAAAACAGTTGGAAGAAGCGAGAGATAAGTGGTTAAAAATAATACAGCTAAAGCAAAAGGAACAACGAGACTTTCAAATTTTATGAGTCGTTGAAACTCCCAAAGGGCTAAACCTGCAAAAACAATAATTAGACAGTAAAAAGAGAGGGGTGAGCTAAACATTGTAATGGTCAATAATGCCACATATAGTATGCCCGAGATAGCTCTGGTGATCAATTCTTTCATTCGTTTACTTCCTGTACTAACAAATATAAATGTTTTGCATTCCCCCCATAGGAGAGAAAATCATTTTCTTTTGTAGGATCAAATGCATTGAGGGTGGTAATATTAGACGGAAGATTGTTTTTGTATTTCTGATTGATCGCAGACATAGCCTCACTTACATCGTTTTTAAAGTCATTGCTGGTGGCAATAATGATGAGGTTT
>JBDNAJ010000070.1:0-14452 GCA_039768455.1 Candidatus Arcticimaribacter sp. | reverse complement strand
ATTAATTCTTCCCCCCGACTCCATAAAAAATGTTTGTCCTCTCGAACGATTAATTGAGTGCGCATGCCGTCCCATTTGTGTTCGATATGCCAGTTTTTGACCGCTTCTTTTTTTTGAAAATCGTCTTCTAAGGCATAAGCCAAAAAGAAGGGGTAGGGCTGTGAAATTTGATCTTCTGGATTGGGATTTAAGATGAGTTCGTCAAAGGTAGTGGTCTGCGGGGACCATTGTCCCATCAAGCGGTGGGCCAAAATGTTTTCGTCTATATCTACTGCTTTTGATAAAGCGCGGGTCATTAATTTTTGACTTACCCCGATGCGAAATCCCCCGGTGAGAATTTTATTAAAGACAAAGCGTTCAAAGTTGTCTAGGCTCTGCCAGCGGTTAAGGATATAGACTTTTTTCTCTTCCTCCTCTTTGGGTTTTAAGGCGATGATTTCTTCGATGCATTGGGAGAGGGAAGGGGGCGTTCCTTTGGCTTCCTGTTGGACTAAAAGCGCGATGGTTTCGGCTAGGTCCCCCACGATATGATAGGATTCTTCAAAAAGCCATTCGGGTAATTGTGCGAGTTCTGCTGCCCAGGCGCGCATCAAGGTAGTGGTGACTGGGCGCGAGGGTCTGCGGTGGGATAAAAGGGCGACGGCCCATAGGGCGTCCTCCTTTGGCGCAGCCTTAAAATACTGGGTCAGGGCAGCAACTTTTTTAGTGGTTTTGTTGGTGCTGTCAAGCTCCTCGATCAAAGCGGCAAAACGTCTCATTCGGTAGCGGCAGTTTCAAGGGTTTCGGCTTCGTATTGGGTTTTTTCGGTACGGGCATTCCAGCCTTGTTCCCGCAGGTATTGCGCAAAGAGATCGGTATAGCCGTGGGTGGTGATCACGTTTTCACAGCCGGTGGCTTTAATGGCGGATAAGAGTCCTTGCCAGTCGGCATGATCAGACAAGACAAAGGCGCGGTCCACCGCACGTCTTCTTCTCGCACCGCGAAAAGCCATCCAGCCCGAGGCATAGCCCGTTGAAAGTTGCCCCAGTTTCTTGACCCATGCACTGCCTAAAACCGCAGGGGGCGCGAGCACTAAATTGCCTTCTACCTCCTTTTTAGTAGTCTCTCGGGTGATCAATTCTGTCTCTGGAAAATCGATGAATTGACGCAAGACTTGGGTCATCTGTTCTGTCGCACCGTGGGTATATATTTTCCCGATTGTGGGGTCGAGGTGTTTTAACAGCCGCTGTATTTTGCCTAAAGAATATCCCATCAATAAACTGGTGGTTTTCTCAGCTTGATTTTGCGCCCACCACTGGTTAATGCTGTCGTGGACCTTTATAGGCTCTTCCCATTGAAAGACAGGTAAACCAAAGGTGCATTCAGTAATAAAAGTATTGCATTTCACGGGTTCAAAGGGAGTACAAATCCCATCGATTTGGGTTTTATAATCTCCTGTAAAGACCCAGATTTCACCTTTGTATTCCACTCGGATTTGTGCAGAACCGGGCACATGTCCAGCCGGATGAAAAGAGAATTGAACCCCATTAATGCTAAAGGTTTCGCCGTATTTTTTCCCCGTTACCGAAATCTTCCCTAAACGATGCTGGATAATTGGCACATTGATTTCGTGGGTGATGTAGTGTTTACTGCCCCAGCGCGCATGATCAGAATGGCCATGCGAAATAATCGCCTTATCCACGCCCCGCCATGGGTCGAGATAGACGTCAGCTTGTTTACAGTAAATCCCTTTTGAGGTGAATTCCAGTAATGGCATGCCTGATTTTTCTTTTTCAAGGGGAAGGTACGAATATTGGTTTAGAAGAATAAACCATTTTGTTTATTCCTGTTCCGTTGCTATTTTGCGGGGTTCATTTTGATGTATCGCCTGATATTATGGAATGATTTTTCGTTTTTAATGATGACATCATAAAAACGGGGTTGCCATGCGAATTGGGGGTTGATTTTTCGGGCGTGGATGGTGGTTTGCCGTTTAAAAAAACGAATCGCGGTTGAAATAGAATTTTTGTTCGGGGAAATTTCCGACATTTTTTTATGCACACCATTGTAGATACGTTTTGGCAAAACGTCTCTACGGTCGATACCGTGATCAACAATTAAAATTCCATGAAAATGATTTGGCATTACCACGAATTCGTCCAAAAAAATATGCGGACGGATTTCGGCAATACGTTTCCATTCACGAACAACAATTTCCCCAATTTCATTCAATTCCATTTTTGCGGTGACGCCCAATTTGGGGGTCTCTACAATATTTCCAAAAAAATGTTGGCGGTCTTTGGTACATATGGTGACAAAATAGGAACCATTATTGGTATAATCCCACCATTTTGCTCGCACGGTGTCTACGCGATATTTATTTTTGAATTTTCGGGTCACGGTATAATCGATTTGGGTAAAACAAGGTATGTTTTTTATTTCAAATCTAAAAAGGGCTATCGTTAATAACTGCCAATAACTCCTTTCTTTTGCCCTCAAATTATTTGTTAATTTCGTTTTGATGTATTTAATCTTTGACACCGAAACCACGGGATTGCCTAAGCGCTGGAACGCGCCTTTAACCGATAGTGAAAACTGGCCGCGCTGTATTCAAATTGCCTGGCAAATTCACGATGCGAAAGGCGAGGTGATTGCCCATGAAGATTATTTGATTCAACCGGACGGTTTCACTATTCCCTTTGATTCTGAACAGGTACATGGAATTTCAACTGCCTTAGCAGAGGATCAAGGAATTCCGTTAGAAGAGGTGTTGGAGAAATTTCACGCAGCGCTTGACCAAGTGGAGTATGTGGTGGGGCACAATGTGTCATTTGACCGCAACATCATGGGGGCAGAATATCTGCGTGCCGGGCTGGCCGATGTGCTAGAAGGAAAAGCCGTGGTCGATACTTGTACCGAAGAAACAGCGACTTTATGTCAACTCCCCGGCGGTCGTGGGGGCAAGTTTAAATTGCCTACGCTAAGTGAACTCTACCACTTTCTTTTTCAAGAAAGCTTTGAAGAAGCCCACAATGCCACAGCAGATGTTGAGGCCACTTCTCGCGCTTTCCTGGAATTATTGCGTCAAGATCAATTGCACCCCGATGCGTTTGATAACCAACAAGCACAGACGGTTGATCTAAGGGAACGCAGTCGCCCCTTTGGGTTAATTGGTTTAACCCATCAAAACCTTAAGCAAGCTTCTGCAGCACTTAAGAAAGAGGCTTCGCCAAAGGGACCTACGCCAGCTGTCGGAGTTAGCGGTGCTCTCGCCGATGCACCTTTTGTGCATTTACACAATCACTCTCAGTTTTCTGTTTTGCAAGCGACTTCGCGCATCAATCAATTGGTCGATGCTGCTGCAGACGATAATATGCAAGCCATTGCCATTACCGATCACGGAAACTTAATGGGTGCCTTTCATTTTATCAAAGCAATTAATGGGCATAATGCTAAGGTGGAGGACGACCAAAAAATCAAGCCGATCATAGGCTGTGAATTTTATGTGTGCGAAGATCATAAAGATAAAACCCGAAGAGATGATGGTTATCAAGTCGTCTTTTTAGCAAAAAATAAAGCGGGCTATCACAACCTGGCAAAATTGACTTCAGCGGCCTATGTCGATGGCTTTTATTATGTCCCGCGCATTGACCGCAAGCTAGTCGAACAATACAAAGAACACTTGATCGTATTGAGTGGAAACACCTATGGAGAAGTCCCGGCGAAGATTTTAAATGTTGGAGACCGGCAAGCCGAAGAGGCTTTGCAGTGGTGGCATGGGCAATTTGGCGAAGACTTTTATATCGAATTGATGCGTCATGGGGAAGAAGGAGAAGATCGGGCTAATGAGGTATTGATCGAATTTTCCCGCAAGTACAACATTCCGCTTATTGCGACGAATAACACCTATTACACCAAGAAGGAAGAGGCGAATGCCCACGATATTCTGCTCTGTGTCAAAGAAGGGGAGAAGCAAGCAACACCCATTGGTCGAGGGCGAGGCTTCCGTTATGGTTTCCCCAACCAAGAATATTATTTTAAGGACAGCCAGGAGATGAAAAAGCTGTTTCAAGATGTGCCAGAGGCCATTTTGAACATTCAAGCTTTGGTCGATAAAATCGAAGCTTTTGAACTCGCGCGAGATGTCTTATTACCCCAGTTTGATATCCCTGAAGCATATCAAGTAGCCGACGACCCCAACGGAAAAAAAGGGGAAAACAATTACTTGCGCTTTTTGACCTATGAAGGTGCTAAACTGCGCTATAGCGAATTAACAGAGGAGATCACAGAACGGATCGATTTTGAGTTAGACGTTATTGCTAATACGGGTTACCCGGGCTACTTTTTGATTGTGCAAGACTTTATTGCAGCGGCCCGCGATATGGATGTTTCGGTAGGGCCGGGGCGGGGATCTGCCGCGGGATCTGTGGTGGCCTATTGCTTAAAGATTACCAATATTGACCCCATTGAATACGACTTGCTTTTTGAGCGTTTCTTAAATCCAGACCGGGTGAGTATGCCCGATATCGATATTGACTTTGACGATGAAGGTCGCGGTCGCGTAATGGATTATGTGATTGAAAAATATGGTTCTAATCAGGTAGCGCAAATTATCACTTATGGAACCATGGCGGCAAAGTCTTCCATCCGAGATACAGCAAGGGTGCTCGATTTACCTTTGGGCGAAGCCGATCGTATTGCCAAATTATTACCCAATATGAAGCTGGGGAAAATCTTTGGTTTAAACGATCAAGAATTGAAAAAGAGCCTACGCGCCGATGAACTTTTAAAGGTCAATGAAATCAAGAACTTAGCCGATGAAGATTCTATCTCTGGGCAAACCATACAACAGGCCAAAGTTTTAGAAGGTTCTTTGCGCAACACGGGGATTCACGCCTGTGGGGTGATCATTACCCCAGACGATATTACGCAGTTTGTTCCTGTGGCTACCGCCAAAGATTCTGATTTATATGTGACTCAATTTGACAACTCGGTTGTAGAAGATGCGGGCTTGTTAAAGATGGATTTCTTGGGATTAAAAACCCTGACTTTGATCAAGGATACGGTTAAGCTGGTCAAATACAAACACAACATTGATTTAGATCCGGACAGTTTTCCTTTAGATGATGTCAAGACCTATGAACTTTTTCAACGCGGAGAAACGGTAGGGATTTTTCAGTATGAATCTGCGGGGATGCAAAAGTACCTCAAGGATTTAAAGCCCACCGTTTTTGCCGATTTGATCGCGATGAACGCTTTGTATCGACCTGGGCCGCTAGAATATATTCCTAGTTTCGTTGACCGAAAAAACGGGAATGAAGAGATTGCTTATGACCTTCCGGCCATGGAGGAATATTTAGAAGAGACCTATGGAATTACTGTTTATCAAGAGCAAGTGATGCTCTTATCGCAGAAGTTGGCGGGCTTTTCAAAAGGTGATGCCGATGTTTTACGAAAGGCGATGGGGAAAAAGATTTTCGCCTTGCTGCAAAAATTAAAACCACAATTTATCGATGGTGGAAAAGCGAATGGCCACCCCGAAGAAGTCCTAGAGAAAATCTGGAAAGACTGGGAAGCCTTTGCTGCTTATGCCTTCAACAAATCGCACTCCACCTGTTATGCTTGGATTGGGTATCAAACGGCCTATTTAAAGGCGCATTATCCTGCAGAATACATGGCAGCGGTACTCTCTAACAATATGAACGATATCAAGCAGGTTACCTTCTTTATGGAAGAATGTCGCCGCATGGGACTCAATGTATTGGGGCCAGATGTCAATGAGTCCTTTTATAAGTTTACGGTAAACGACGAACACGCCATTCGTTTTGGGATGGGCGCTGTAAAGGGAGTGGGACGTGGTGCTGTAGAAACTATTATCGAGCACCGAAAGGATGGGAAATACAGTTCGATTTTTGATTTGACCCAGCGCATCGATTTACGCGCAGCGAATAAAAAAGCGTTAGAAAACTTGACCCTTGCTGGAGGAATGGATTCCTTTGGGAACGCCCACCGTGCACAATACTTTAATCCAGATGGAGATGGGGTGACTTTCTTAGAAAAAGCCATTCGTTATGGGGCCAAACATCAAGAGAGTTTAAATTCTTCTCAGACCAATTTATTTGGCGAAGATAGTGCCTTGCAGGTAGAAGAAATTAAAATCCCTCCCTGTGATAGCTGGGGAACATTAGAACGTCTTAAACAAGAAAAAGAGGTGGTGGGAATTTATCTTTCTGCTCATCCTTTAGATGATTTTAAACGAGAGATGAAACATTTCTCTTCGGCGTCATTAACGATATTAAGTGATCTCGATCCATTAGTGAATCGCGAGCTAAGTTTTGGGGGAATTGTCAACGGAGTGGATCATCGAATTTCTAAAAACGGAAAGGGCTGGGCGATTTTTCAACTAGAAGATTTTAATGAGCAGTATGAGTTTAAAATCTTTGGAGAAGAGTATTTAAAGTACCGTCATTTTTTAATCCCAAATGGCTTTATTCGCGTGAGGGTAAAGATAGTGGAAGGTTGGCGCAATCGCGAAAAGGGGAAAGTAGGTGCACCTCGAACGCAGTTTGTGGCTTTTGAAATGCTTCACGATACTTTATCTAAAAATGTAAAGCGTTTGACCCTTCAATTAGATTTGGAGCAGCTCAATTCAGATCGAGTTCAACAAATTAGCGATATTGTTCAATCTCATAAGGGCGAGAAAACCTTGATGGTAGATGTGTTTCACAATGCAGAACAAATTAAGTTGACCTTGCCTAGTAGAAAGCAAAAAGTGGATGTTTCCAACGAGCTTTTAGCTCATTTGGAAAGTGAAAACTTATTGTATAAATTGAACTAAAGATTAACTTAGTTGATGTTTGTATAAAAGAAAGCAATTTAAGTTGTGTTGTAACGTTGTGAAATTAAATACCTTTGTTAAAAATAAATATTATGGCATTAGAAATAACCGATGCTTCTTTCGAGGAAGTAGTATTAAAATCAGATAAACCAGTAATGGTAGACTTTTGGGCAGCCTGGTGTGGGCCTTGTCGTATGGTAGGACCTATTATCGACGAAATTAGTTCTGACTATGAAGGCAAAGCCGTTGTTGGAAAATTGGATGTAGATGCCAATCAAGAATTCGCCGCAAAATATGGCGTGCGTAACATTCCTACTGTTTTAGTCTTTAAAGACGGAGAAGTAGTGGGTCGCCAAGTAGGTGTTGCACCAAAAACCACTTATGCACAAGCATTAGATACATTATTATAAACCTTGCTTTTTAAAATTGCGAAGCCCTTCTCTATAGTGGGGCTTTTTTTTTGCCCTTATTTAAGTTAAATTAGCTGCTAGTCGAAAGCTGAAATTATTTACTATTTTCTTCGAAGATTTATTTGGGAAAACCAAAATGGGGTGTATATTTGCACCCGTTCTAGGTCTGGTAGTTCAGTTGGTTAGAATACCTGCCTGTCACGCAGGGGGTCGCGGGTTCGAGTCCCGTCCAGACCGCTAGAATAGTTTAAAAGCCTTCAGGAAACTGAAGGCTTTTTTTATGCCCTTTTTATATTAGTTTATCAATCGCTTATTGTTTTATGTTGCTTTCCCTAATTAGTAGGATTAGAAAAGCCTTAGCGTATTGAAATTGTATTTTTCCATTAGGGTGTTCTGAACCAATATAGGGGCAAGATTGCGCATTTTGCATAGAAAGTGTACTTTTGCGCTCTAGAGTGTTGTCTTTTAGTTTAAATGATGTCCCTCTTTCAAAAACTATAGTTATGAAGACAAGTTATCTATTTACATTCTTAGGTGTAATGTTATTTTCAACACCAATTACGGCTCAAAAGGCTATTGTTGAATTTGATCACTTTATTGAGCAGCATCAAGGACTAGATAACGTTTCTGGTGAACTTGTTCCCATAGGGATTTCAGAAATTGAAAGAAAAATCAATTTTTTTATAGAAGAGAAGTTTCCTGATTTAGTAGAGGAAATTGAAAATATTATTTGGGATTCTTATGAAACCTATACAACACATTCATATAAAAATCACAACCACAAATTTATCGCTGTTCTAAAGGTAAAAGGCAAAGAGGAACCAAGTTTTTATCAAGTAATCTATGACCCAAACTTAATGACAGTTAAAAGCGAGTATGATTGGGATATAGAAATGTTAGATTTTGTTTTTGATCCATCTTTAGAAGAAAGAGAGAAAGGGAAAGCAGATTTGTTGCAATTAGAAATAGCCAACCAAGCAAATCCACCTTCATTAAACGATTTTAATACTACTCATGAGGGTTTTATTCGCTTAAAAGAAGAAAAAAACAGAGGTGAAAATAATTTTGTCCCTTTAGATATAAAGAATATTAATCAATTGATTAATCAATATGTTTCTTCTACTTATCCCAATGTGGAATACACTAGGAATATTGTCTGGAAGTCTTATTCAACTTTGATAAGCCCGTATAGCAGCCATCACTTTCATGTCTTTTTAGTGCAAGTAAAAGTAAAAGGAATTAGGTCGATTAAATATTTAGAAGTGTTTTATAATCCCTTAACAAATGTTGCCAAAGGGGATTTTCAATGGGAGGAAGAAAATGAAAAATTTGCTCGTCCCATAGCAGAAAATTAGTCGCTCTTTTGCCTAGTTAAGTAGCTCGATACGATCCTCTTGCAGGATAATTACCTTTCTTTTGTATAAAAAGCCAATGGCTTTTTTAAAGGCTTTTTTGCTCATATTGAGCTGTGAGCGAATGTCTTCTGGACTGCTTTTATCGGTTAGATTTAACACCTTGTCTTTTTTTAAGATCGAAAGAATATTGTCACAATCTGCATCGATAGCATTTCGAAACCCTTGCGGGCGAAGGCTTACATCGATTTTGTCATCCTCACGAATAAGTTTGATATAGCCTTTTACTTGATCTCCTTTTTGTAAAGGTTGAAAGACATCGCTTTTAAACAACAAACCTTCTGCTTCATTGTCGATTAAAACAACATAGCCTAGTTGGGTGGCCCTAACAATAAATAAATCGACTTGATCTCCTACAGTATAATTCATGGACATAGTGTTGCAGCAAAGGTACGTCAATTTGATCTAAAACAATTTTGATCCTTTGCTTATTAGGTTAGAATAGATATGTACTTTTACTAAAAAAAGCATGGAAAAGAAGACGATTGATCCTAAACAACTTAGAAGCGTAGCTAGTTGTTTTGCAACCGGAGTAAGTGTTGTGAGCGTGATAAATCCCGAAGGCGCACCCCACGGAATGACTGCTAGTTCTTTTTTGTCGGTATCCCTAGATCCCCCTTTGGTATTGTTTTCATTGATGAATCAAAATCAAATGGCCGATTATATTAAAGTAGGAGATCCTTTAGGGATAAGTATTTTAACCGAAGAGATGGAAGGTGTAAGCAATCATTTTGCTAAGATGGCTACTTTAGATCCAGCACCAGAATTTGTTTTGAAAGATGCAGCGCCAATACTAGACAACGCTCATGCTTGGTATGCTACTACGATTGAACAATTAATTCCAGCCGGAGATCATGTTTTAGTGCTCTGTAGGGTAACTGATTTAGCAGCTTCTCCAGAAAAAAATCCTTTGATCTATTATCAAGGGTACAAGAAGATAACCTAATCTTAAAAAAAGGTTTTCTTCTTTTTGACTATCTTCAAAGTCTAAATCTGATCTATGAAATACAATGACTTTGTCGAGTTTAAATCGGCAGAAGGAAAAACATTTGAGCCTACTCCTTGGTTAAAAGTAACCCAGGAGATGATCAATCATTTTGCTGTAGCTACACATGACCATCAATGGATTCATGTGGATCAAAAGCGAGCAGAAGAAGAATCTCCCTATAAAAAGACCATCGCCCATGGATTCTTGTCTCTGGGTTTAATCACAAAATTCTTGTCCGATACGATTCAAGTTAGCTCATTAAAAATGGGTTTTAACTATGGGATAGACGCTGTTCGTTTTCCACATCCAGTTGTTGTAGGCGCTTTGTTGAGAGGGATTGTTACCTTAGCGAAAGTAGAAGATCAAAAATTTGGAGGATTAAAAATCCTTTGGAACATTAAAGTAGAAATAAAAGACATTAAAAAGCCTGCTTGTGTCGCAAGCATGACGACTTTAGCTTATGAATAATACTGCCCTATGGGAAAAAGAAGATGTGATTAGTGAAATCACACTTCGGCACAAGAATTTTAAAGAGATAATTTCTGCATTAGATCAAAAGAATTTTGATTTTTCTTGGAACGAAAAATGGACTCCACGGCAACAATTAGAGCACATAAGAAAATCTGTAGCTCCAGTCGTGTTAGCGTTTCGATTACCACGGTTTTTACTTAAGTATCAATTTGGCGTTACTAACCGTCCCTCAAGAAGTTACGACGCTTTAGTTGCACGTTATTTAAAAGCTTTAGATGGTGCAACTGCGGTTGCACCAAAACAATTTCAATCTCCAGCAGTATCCTTTGGTTCAAGGCAAAAACATCTGCAGACATATGAAAATATCGTTCAAAAATTGATTAAGGTCGCGCAAAAGTGTTCAGAGAAAGACTTAGACTATTACGTAATTCCACATCCCCTTATCGGGAAACTTACCTTACGTGAAATGCTCTTTTTTTGTATTTATCACGTGCAACACCATCACAAAATCACAGAGGAGATCATTGAGAATTGCGAATAGAATAATTTAAGCTATCTTTGTAATGAAAATATTACCCGCAAGGGCAAAAAATGTTGTGTTGCTTGCACTGAAGGTGCAAGAGGTTTGTAGAAAACCAGTGAAGAGCTTTCCAGTAACTTGGAGGGCTTTTTTTATGCCTTAATTGTTCTGATTGTAGTTTTCTTCTGTTTTTTCTTCTTTCACAGTTGTACCTTCTTTTGAGCTAATTTCAACTCGAGTTTTGATTTTTCGTTGGCCTACAGTTGGAGGGATTTTATCGATTAAGCGATCGACCTGATCTTCAGAAATATTTTCTGGAAGGTCAACATGTACTTTGATTTCAGCTGGAAAACGAACCACCACACAGCTGCATAATAAGCCAGCAGCAAAGAAGGTTAAGATAAAAGATTTCATAAGAAAGGATTTAATAGTTACTCTTTAAGAGGGAAGCTTAATGTATTTGTTACAGTAGATTCCTTTAAATATAAATTCTTGACGCGAATAGATGATATTATTCTAGTAAAAGAGCATCACCAAAAACTGCTAGATGGCAAGGGACTAGAGCATGGATGCTAAATGTATCGATTAAGAAAAGGGATACAAAATTGGAGTTTGGGAAGAAGAAGGGAATTTATTGACTTAACTTTTTTATCTTCCCCAAATTAAAATATACGCTATGAGTAAACCCACTATTTTTAGAAAACCACAAGGACCTATTGTGGTGAGTGGAGAGATCAATTTAACAGATCCAGAAGGTAACCCCATCAAACACGGCCCCCGATTTTCCCTTTGTGGTTGTGGTCTGTCAAAAGAAATGCCTTTTTGCGATGGAGCGCATAAAGAAGGATAAAGATTCAATATGATTTATAACACTCTTTCAATTTAGGTTAATAAGCAAAAAGTGTTTATTGCTTATATATTATTGTTTTTCATTGTTTTATGTTAACATTTGAAAGCATTTTTTTGCTTATCTTAGGTGTCTAACCATAAATCAATTAACAATGAAAAATTTTATTATTTTGCTCGCTTTTGTGATGTCTAGTACTATCAGTGCACAATACTGTGCCTTTTATGACTTTGAGGCTGATGAACCTGAAATGGTTGTTAGCACATTAAAAGCTATGATGGACTCTGATTGGGGAAAGAACATTCAGGGGACTAAGTCTTTATTTCAGTATTCGTTTAATGGTACAAATGGCGCAACACACTCTGTACAGTTTTGTTTTCAAGATGAAGCAGGACTTGAACAATTTATGATGTCATTTGCTGGCTCTCCTATGACCCAATTACTCGGGGAGAAATTAGGTAAATACATGACACCTGTTTCTCAGCAGCTAAATGTACCAGCATGGTATCAAAACGATTGGTCAAACGATCAAGTTTTTATGATTTGGCAAATGAACGTAACAGATTCGTCTAAATATGCAGGTGCATTTATCCCTTTTGCTCAAAAAATGATGAAGAAAATGGGCGTTAAAAATTCATTTGGCTTAGGATATCCAATCTTAGGTAAAACCAATGACTTTACTCATTTTGTCTGGTCTGGAGCTCCAGATGTGAAAACTGCATTAGCCAGAACAAAAACGATGTATGCGGATGCAGACTTTGCTAAGTATAGCGCGGCTGTAAATGATATTAGATCAGTTGTAAACACAGTCTTAATGGTCAGAGTGATGGATTTTTAAAGGATCCAACTTTAAATCAAAAGCCTCACCATAATGGTGGGGCTTTTTTATTTATAGTCTCGATACAAATGTGCAGGGATAAGATATAGTGGTTTATCCCTTATTTGTGATAGGGTATAAATTAATATACTTGTTTATCTTGAAGGCGAAATCATGACTGGTGAAAGACACTTATAAAACAATCGAAAGCCCATCACAAGAAACTTTATTTAAGGAGAAAGGCAGTAAGTTTTTTGGCTATGCCTTCCCTATTTCAAAAGAAGAAGAGGTAAAATCTTTCCTGGAGCAATTAAAACAACAACACCCTACTGCAGGGCACTTCTGTTATGCCTGGCAATTAGGTGAGGAGACGATTCGTTTTAGAGCGAATGATGACGGAGAGCCTAATAACTCTGCTGGGCAACCTATTTACGGCCAAATACAGTCCTTTGGTTTGACGAATATTTTAGTGGTTTCTGTACGCTATTTTGGCGGGACTAAATTAGGCGTGGGTGGTTTGATACAGGCGTATAAATATTCAGCACAAATCACTTTAGAAAGTGCGACTGTTGTGGAACGAACAATTGATGTTAGCTATCAGTTGACCTTTGATTATCCTTTAATGAATAAGGTGATGAGAATCGTAAAAGATAAAAACATTCATATCCTTGAGCAAGATTTAGGGATCAATTGTGTCTACCGTATTGCGGTCAGGAAAAGTGAAGTAGAAGAGGTGATAGCTCGTTTTGAAAGTCTTTATGAACTGGAAATTAAAAAACTAGCTTAGGCTACTGTAGTTTTCAATGCATTGTTTTACAGCGTATTAAGTTGATATCGAAAATTATAATTAAGACCAAAAAAAAAGAGCAACTAACCGTATTTAGTTGGTTGCTCTTTCTTTGTTGATTGTATTTTGTCACATACAATTTATTCTTTTTTCCGGATAGACATCCAGTTCCAAAGGGTTTCTGACCACACATGGTCACGGGTCGCTAGTCCCTTCATTAACGCCTTATTTTTTGAAGGATCACCAGTGGGGACTCGCTCTTTCATGAGGTCGTCCATACTGTTGTATAAATCGGCAGTTAGGTAGTTCCATTTTAATGCAGAACCAACTTTATCGACTCTTTTGTGGAGAACCCATCCATATTTTGGAGATTGTTTAAATCCTTTCATGTATTCTCTTTCAAAATTTTCATATTTCGCAGCATTTTGCATGTCAACTTTCATATAATTGAGTACTGCCATTCTGGAAACTGTATCTGCTCTAAAAATCCCCTCTTTTACAACTACTAAGCGGTTTTTAACAATCTTTCTTGATTTTTTATTTTCGTTAACAAAACGATTATACTGGTTGTCGTTCCATTCTGGAAAAATAGAGCGTATTCCTGGGTTTACCCTTAGACTGTCGGGGTGATTAACTAAAGTGGCAATGACGATGTTGTAGTCCGAATCATCATTACTCCCCTCGGCCCACCAAACGTCCCATCCAATGATAGTGCCGTTATCAGCTCTTTTCTGATGAAGTTTTTTCCAATTCTCATTGAGAATTTTCCCGTAGTTCATCTCAGGATTTGGTTTGATGTAGGAAATCTCAACATATTGATTTTGAGTTGCAGGTGGGGGAACTGTCGTTGCCTTTTGAGAAAAACAAAAAGTGCTAAAAAATAAACTGAGTAAAAGTAATTTTTTCATTATAAATTGGTTTATGGTTATCTCAAATATATAAAAAAAGATTTTCTGTTGCACAATTGTGTTTATCGTATGCAGTCTTGAAATGGGAGGGTGAAGCAGTGCTAGCTGGTTTTGAAAGTCTTTATGAACTGGAACGCAAAATGCTAGATTAGACTATTAATATTCACAATGTAATGAATTACAGTATATTATAATAATATTAAAAAGTAGAATCAAGACCAAAAAAAAGAGCAACTAACCGTATTTGGTTCGTTGCTCTTTGTGGTACCTCCAGTACTATAACCAAATTTATAAGTCACTGATAAACAAGATTATATGACTTTAAATATATTAAATTTGGAACAAATATTGTTCCATTTGGAACATATCTTGTTCTAACTTATGTTAGATTTGGCAGAAGTTATTTTCTTATTTTTTTCTCACTTTTTCTTTACGTTTTCTAAAGTTTCTAATACTTATATGTAGAACCAATTGT
>JBDNAJ010000005.1:0-2898 GCA_039768455.1 Candidatus Arcticimaribacter sp. | reverse complement strand
TATATTTACTTAAGTCCATTCCAAAGCTAAGGCCTTTCACATTAACAAGCTCTTCAAGTTCAGTTAATGATTTTTTACCAAAGTTTCTAAACTTCATTAAATCGTTTTTGTTGAACGACACCAAGTCACCTAAAGTATCGACTTCTGCAGCTTTCAAACAATTAAGCGCACGAACAGAAAGGTCCATATCGATTAATTTAGTTTTAAGCAACTGACGCATGTGAAGTGATTCTTCATCGTAAGTTTCTGTTTGTGCAATCTCATCCGCTTCTAAAGTGATACGCTCATCAGAGAATAACATAAAGTGGTGTATTAAGATTTTTGCAGCTTGTGTTAGTGCATCTTGAGGATTAATTGAACCATCTGTTTGGATTTCGAAAACTAATTTTTCGTAATCTGTTTTTTGTTCTACACGAAAGTTCTCAACACTATACTTCACATTTTTTATTGGTGTATAGATCGAATCGGTAAAGATTGTTCCAACTGCAGCTGAAGCTTTCTTATTCTCTTCAGCAGGTACATATCCACGACCTTTTTCTAAAGTCAATTCCATATTAATGGTTACTTTAGGATCTAAATTACAGATTACTAAATCTGAATTTAACACTTGGAAACCAGAAATAAATTTCTGAAAATCTCCTGCAGTAATTTTATCTTGACCAGAAATTGAAATTGAAACAGATTCGTTATCTACTTCATCAATTTGTCGCTTGAAACGCACTTGTTTCAAGTTAAGAATTATTTCGGTAACGTCTTCTACAACGCCGGGAATCGTAGAGAACTCATGTTCTACACCATCCATCTTTACTGAAGTAATTGCAAAACCTTCTAATGAAGATAATAACACTCTACGTAAAGCATTTCCAACAGTCAATCCATATCCTGGTTCTAGAGGTCTGAATTCGAATTTACCTTCGAAATCAGTAGAATCAATCATGATTACTTTGTCGGGTTTCTGAAAATTTAATATTGCCATAATTGTCTTCGTTTTAATTGTTAATTAGTTGCGCGATTTATAAGTTTGAAGACCACTAATAAATCCTTTGGCTAAATACCAATATGATTATTTATTATTTAGAGTAAAGTTCAACGATAAATTGTTCGTTGATTTGTTCTGGAATTTGAATTCGTGCTGGAACAGAAACATAAGTACCAGACATCGTGTCGTTGTTCCATGTAATCCACTCATAAACTGTAGAAGCATTTGATAAAGCAGATTCTATAGTTTCTAATGATTTAGATTTTTCTCTTACCGCCACAACATCGCCAGCTTTAAGAGAGTATGAAGGAATATTTACAATGCCTCCATTTACTGTAATGTGTCTGTGAGAAACCAACTGTCTTGCTCCACTTCTTGAACGCGACAATCCCATTCTAAAGACTACGTTATCTAATCTAGATTCACATAATTGTAAAAGCACTTCACCAGTAATTCCACGTGATGCAGTTGCTTTTTTGAACATGTTTCTAAATTGCTTTTCTAATACACCATAAGTGTACTTCGCTTTTTGCTTCTCCATTAGTTGGATTGCATATTCAGACTTTTTACCACGGCGTCTGTTGTTTCCGTGTTGTCCTGGAGGATAGTTTCTTTTTTCAAAAGACTTATCTTCTCCGAAGATTGCTACGCCAAACTTACGGGCGATTTTTGTTTTAGGACCAGTATATCTTGCCATTTTGTTTTGTTTTTGAGAGTGCTTGTGAATTAAGGTCTTAAGCTTATCCTTCGACAACCGTTGATCTCTCGATTATACTATTAATAAAAATTATACTCTTCTTCGTTTTGGAGGTCTACACCCGTTGTGAGGCGTAGGAGTTACGTCAATGATTTCAGTAACTTCAATTCCACTGTTGTGTAAAGAACGTATTGCTGACTCTCTACCATTTCCAGGGCCTTTAACGTATACTTTCACTTTCTTAAGTCCTGCTTCTTTTGCAGGGCCAGATGCGTCTTCTGCTGCTAATTGTGCCGCATAAGGAGTATTCTTTTTTGACCCTCTAAAACCCATTTTTCCAGCAGATGACCATGAGATCACATCGCCTTTTTTATTGGTTAATGAGATGATAATGTTATTAAAAGAAGCGGTTACGTGTGCCTCTCCCGTAGATTCTACGATAACTTTACGTTTTTTAGTACTTGACTTTGCCATATTACTAATTATTATTTAGTTACTTTTTTCTTGTTAGCAACAGTTTTTCTTCTACCTTTTCTAGTTCTTGAATTGTTCTTCGTACGTTGTCCACGTAAAGGAAGACCCGCTCTGTGGCGAATTCCTCTGTAACAACCGATATCCATTAAACGTTTGATGTTTAGTTGGATCTCTGAACGAAGTTCTCCTTCAATTTTGAAAGTGCTTACCGCTTCACGAAGTCTTCCGATTTCTTCATCGGTCCAGTCGGATACTTTAGTACTTTCATCAACTTTTGCTTCTGCTAATATTTCTTTAGCTCTACTTCTACCTATTCCATAGATATAAGTTAAAGAGATTACTCCTCTTTTTTGTTTTGGGATGTCTACCCCTGCAATTCTAGCCATAATTAACCTTGTCTTTGTTTGAACCTAGGATTCTTTTTGTTTATAACGTAAAGTCTTCCTTTTCTACGCACAATCTTACAATCTGCGCTTCTCTTTTTAATGGATGCTCTTACTTTCATCTTTTACTTCTTGTTAGTATCTATAAGTTATTCTTGCCTTAGATAAATCGTAAGGACTCATTTCTAATTTTACTTTATCTCCTGGTAATAATTTAATATAATGCATACGCATCTTCCCAGAGATATGAGCGGTCACAACGTGACCATTTTCTAATTCTACTCGGAACATCGCATTTGATAATGCTTCGATGATGCTTCCGTCTTGTTCTATTGCTGCTTGTTTTGCCATGTAGTTATATTGAG
>JBDNAJ010000069.1:0-16057 GCA_039768455.1 Candidatus Arcticimaribacter sp. | reverse complement strand
GGATTCTATAATTTGACTTTAAACTAAATTTTTACAATAATGAGTAATACTTCTAACGATAAGCTTTTTGATTTTAAATTTTATGAGTGGGAAAAACGCTTTAAAGACAAGCCTTTCTTAAGACAGCCCTTTGGCAATAGCTGGGAAGAATACAGCTGGGGCGAAGTGGGTCAAATGGCCCGTAAACTTGCAACAGGATTAAAGTCTTTAGGTTTACGCGAGAATGCACATATTGGTTTGATCTCAAAAAATTGTCGCGAATGGATTATTGCAGATTTAGCCATCGTTATGGCGGGATATATTAGTGTCCCCTTCTTCCCTACCCTAAACGCAAAAGAGATCAATACTCTTCTCACCTTTGGAGATGTTGACTTACTTTTTGCTGGAAAAGTAGAAGATTGGGAAGAACAGAAAGAAGGAGTCCCAGAAGGAATGCCGATTATCTCTTTTCCACACTATAAGGGGCATTCAAAAATCACAGAAGGACATCAATGGTTTGATTTTATTGAAAAACACGAGCCCTTAGAAACGCCTCATCAACACAAAATGAGTGATACTTGGACCATTATTTTCACCTCGGGAACAACAGGGAATCCTAAAGGGGTTGTCTTAGATTATTTAGCCAATTCTAAAACCGCTGTCCTCACCCTTGAATCGAATCCTTTAAAGGTAGACTTTGAAGGTAAAAATGACTTTTTCTCCTATCTCCCCTTAAATCACATCGCCGAAAGAATTGTGGTTGAATATGCAGTTTTTCGCTTTGGAGGAACGATTTCCTTTGCCGAGAGTTTAGATACGTTTGCGCAGAATCTTCAAGACACCCAGCCCACCGTTTTCTTTGCCGTACCGCGTATATGGACAAAATTTCAAACCGGTATTCTGGCAAAACTTCCGCAAGAAAAGCTCAACAAACTCTTAAAAATACCTATCCTCTCAACTTTGCTTAAACGCAAATTCAAAAAAGCATTAGGACTGGGACGTGCTAGAGCGATTGTCTCTGGAGCTGCACCTATGTTAGATAGCCAGCGCGCCTGGTTTAGAAAAATAGGGATTGGGATTACAAATGGCTATGGAATGACAGAAAACTGTGCCATCACAACACAATTAGATGCTAAAATTTCTAACAAACCCGGCTCTGTTGGCATCCCTCAACCAGAAGTCAATATCAAAACTGACCCAGATAGTGGAGAAATCTTAATGCAAGGCCCTTTTATGATGAAAGGTTATTACAAACAACCTGAATTAACAGACGAAGTAATCAAGAACGGATGGTTGCATACCGGAGACCAAGGTTACATTGACAACGACGGCTTTTTATTCATCACTGGACGGGTTAAAGACATGTTTAAAACAACAAAAGGAAAATATATTGAACCCCTCTTATTAGAGGCGTATTTTGCTGACATTGTAGAATTAGAACAAATCTGTATCGCTGGATTAGGTTTACCACAACCTATTCTTTTAGGCGTAGCCTCTGAAGTTGGAAAAGCCAAAGGAAACGGTGCTCTGGAAGCGATGCTCGCAAAACGTCTTGACGAAGTTAATGCACAAGTGTCTGGGTATAAAAAGATTGCTACAGTTATTGTCACGAAAGACGAATGGACCGTGGACAACGGATTGACAACTCCCACCTTGAAAATCAAGCGAAATCAAGTTGATAAAAAGTATCAAACGAATTATCAAGATTGGTATGCGAGTGATCAAAAAGTCATTTTTGAGGCCTAAAATTTTCGGGAAACTTCAACCTTTACAACCACTTAGATTCGCAAAAAAACAGACAACTTACTTTAATAAACTAAAAACTTATTTATCTTTAATGAATGGGAAAAAATCATCCCATCAAAAAATACCCCCTAAACTCCTACCTATAACATAATCTGCTTGAGGTTTTGTAAACCAGTAATTATATTATAAATCAAGCAATTATGAAAAACAACAAATTGACAGTTGCACTAACAGTACTTGGGCTGTTTTGTGTAAATCTGCTCTTGGCACAATCTTCCATTAGTGGAACAGTGACCGATGCAGAAACAAATGACCCTATTCCAGGGGTTAACATTTTAATCCAAGGAACATCTGAAGGTACTAACACTGACTTTGACGGGAACTTTACTTTAAGTTCTGATCAAGCAGCGCCTTTTACAGTTGTGATAAGTTCTATTGGATTTAGTTCACAATCTGTTGAAGTAACTTCTGCCGATCAAGTGATCAACGTATCACTACAACCAGGTGAAAACCTTGACGAGATCGTCGTTTCTGCTTCTAGAAGAGCACAAAAAGTACAGGATGCACCAGCATCTGTAAGTATTATTTCTACAAAGGATATTGAAAACTCTGCAGTAGCAGTTGATCCAGTACGTCACTTACAGAATATTCCTGGGGTTCAATTACAACAACAATCTGCAAACAAAATTAATATTGAAATGCGTGCAGGTTCTGGAATCTTTGGAACTTCGACTTTCCCTATTTTGGATTACCGTTACTTAGTAACTCCTTCTGGAGGACAATTTAATAGTTTCCAAACTGGACTATCTAATATTGATATTGCAAAAGTAGAGGTTGTTCGTGGAGCTGCATCAGCACTTTATGGACCAGGGGTAACATCTGGGGTAATTCACTTTATGAGTAAAAGTCCTATTGATTATCCTGGAACTACTGTTGAATTATTAGGAGGGTCGCTAGACACTTATGGTGCGTCTATTCGTCATGCCTTTGCAACAGAAGACAAAAAATTTGGATATAAAATCAACGCAAGATATGTTGAGGGGAATGATTTTGGACTTGATTTTCAAGAAGATGCTGAACAAATCGCTACTTTCAGTAGAACAATTTCTCAACCTGATATTACTCCAGAAGGTTATGTGGATGTTTCTTCTCCGGGTACTGTACTTTTAGACGAATCAGATCTTGATGACAATTATGACGGGAACCCACTAGCGACAGAATACAGAAACTATTCTGTAAACGCACATTTACAATACCGTCCAAATGATGACACAGAGGCATTTCTTTCTGGAGGTTTAGCTAAAGGAAACGGTCTTTTCTTTAACGATCAAGGAGCTGGTATGACACAAGGAACTGACTATTGGGCTCAAGCTCGTGTTTCGTCTGGTGGTTTCTTTGGAGCGCTTTCTTATAACTACAATGATGGTGGTTTAGAAGAAAACCCAACCTTTTTATACGCATCTGGATTTAGACAAGTTGCACGTCGATCTGCACTTGAGGCACAGCTGCAATATAACTTTGACGTACCTAGTTTCTTTGATTCGAGCTTCACAATTGGTGGAGATTACAGAAATATTTTCTCTGATTCAGCAAGCACATTGTACGGTCGTTATGATGATAATGATGATTATATCATCGCTGGTGCATACCTCCAGGGAACATCTCGTTTTAGCGAGCAACTTGAATTAACCTATGCATTGCGTTATGATGATTTCAACATTTTTGACGAAGGACTTATCGCACCTCGTGTTGCCTTAGTTTATAAAATGAACGAGAAAAATACGTTTAGAGCATCTTTTAACAGATCTTCAAGTGGTCCTGTAGCTCTTCAACAGTTCATTGATTTCCCATTAGCAATTTTATCTCCTGGGGTACTTGATGTATGGTTAGCTGGTCAAGCAGATCCACACTTATTTGGTGACAGTCCTTACATTGACCTAGCACTAACACCAACTGAAGATACAATGTTGTCACCAGATGCTACCGGTTTACCAGCAGCATTTTTATATGGTGCAATCGCTGGGCAGCCTGGAGCAATCGCTGGTCTAGCTCAACTACTTGGACAAACTCTTGGAGCAAGTGGCGCAAACCCATTAACAGGTGCAGGAGCTTTTGGAGCATGGGCACAATCCCCAGGAACAGCTGCAAGTTTATTTCAAGATAACGTGGGAATGTTCTATAAATACAACCTATTTACTCAAGAAAGCATGATGAATGCTGATGGTTCAGCCCAGCTGGATGATACTCCTAGATCTAAACCATCATTTACCAACAATATTGAAATAGGATATTCAGGATTATTATTTGATAAATTAAAAGTCGGAGTTGACTTTTACACTTATGAAGTCCAAGGATTTACTCAATTTACTGCTGTTGGACCAACTGTAGGACTCGTAGATTCTCCTGCTGATTTGGCTGCAGGATTATTGGGTACAGCAGCTGGTATCGACGATATCCCTGCTCAATTTGGAACCATTATTGCAAATAATTTTGCTTCATCTACCTTCGCTGATACCTTGGATCCATTGACAAGAGCAGTAACAATAGGTTTCTTAGAACAAGCATTCACTGGTGCTGGAGCTAGTGCACTTGGAGCTGTCCCTGCTTCAGCTTATGCAGCATTGGGAGCAGTAGAAACAAATAGAGTTCCACAAAACGATGGTGTTGTGCATATCCCTGCTGGATATCGTCGTTTCCAAGATGCTAAAAGAAGCCACTACGGGATCGACGTAGACCTTGAATATTTTGCAAACGAAAACTACTCTATCTTTGCGAATGGTTCTTGGTTAAGTCAAACGGAATGGGCTATTGGTGATGATGATCTACCGTTTACATCTTACTTAAACGCTCCGCAAACAAGAGCTAGAGCTGGTGTACGTTTTTCTGATGATAACTCTAGATGGTCAATCTCTTATCAATATGATGAAGCATTCTATGCGAACGTAGGTCAATTTGCTGGAATGGCTCCAGAGAAGAACTTAATCGATGCTAACATTGGTTATACCTTAAGCAACGGAGTACGTTTTGATCTTACAGCATCTAACTTGTTCGATAGAAAATATCGTGCATTTGCTAATATGCCAATTATCGGAAGACGTATAATTGGAAAAATCACCTTTGATCTATAGGAATTACTGGATCAGCTAGTATGAAAGACAAAACAGCATTCATTACTGGTGCTGCCAAAGGAATCGGAAGAGCAACAGCAGTTGCTCTTTCGGCCTCTGGTTGCCAAGTAATTCTCACTGATATTGATCAAAAAGCCCTAGATCAAACCAAGAATGAAATCGAAAACGCTGGTGGTAAAGCCACTACTTATTTACTCGATGTATCTAACCAAGAACAGGTAAACGCCGTTCACCATAAGGCTTTAAAAGTGCATCAACGCATTGACTATTTTGTCAATAATGCAGGCATAGGAGGTATCTTAACTCCCATCCATTTAATGACAGCAGAGAACTGGAATAATGTGATTAATGTTGATCTCAACAGCATATTTTACTGCTTACATGCACAAATAAATATCCTCTTACCCCAGGGCGGTGGGAACATTGTCAATGTTGCCTCACTCGCTGGTAAAAAAGGTGTAATGGCCGGATCTCATTATTCGGCGGCAAAACACGGGGTCATCGGGATCACAAAAAGTGCTGCAATAGAATATGGGGCGCATAACATTCGCGTTAATGCCATTTGTCCCTCTTTTTTAGAAACCGATATTATTCAAGCGGTACCCAAACAAATCCTCGATTTTGTAAAACAACATCGTGTTCCACTAAAACGTCACGGTAAAGCAGAAGAAGCAGGAGAAACCATCAAGTGGTTACTCTCTGATCAATCTTCATTTGTCAACGGTCACGCCTTAGTGATGGATGGCGGTATGAACGCTGGATAATCCACCCTAAGCTTTCTTATTTTTAATGATTTACAGCTTGTAAAGCCGTAAACCTTTTCCTCTTTTTTCTTATCTTGAGGAGATATGTTTGCACCCTCACTATTTAAAAATAAATCCATCCTTGTTACAGGTGGTAGAAGCGGAATTGGCTTTGCCATTGCAAAAGCATTTCTCGAATATGGTGCAGAAGTTTTTATCGCTTCGCGTAAAAAAGAGCAACTCGAAAAAGCCGCAGAAGAATTGAATCAATACGGGAAGTGCCATGCAGTCGCTTGTGACATTCGTTCTCCAGAAGACATCAATACTTTGACGAAAACCATACAAGAAACCACAAACCGTTTAGATATCCTAATCAATAATGCAGGAGGACAATTCCCTGCCCCAGCGCATGTCATGGCAGAAAAAGGTTGGGCGGCGGTCATCAATAACAACCTTAACGGCACCTTTTATATGTGCCAAAAAATAGCAAACAGCTTTTTTATCCCACAAAACAGCGGCAATATCATCAACATAACAGCTAACGTCTTACGGGGCTTCCCCGGCATGGCACATACAGGGGCAGCAAGGGCTGGCGTAGAAAATTTAACAAAGAGTCTAGGACAAGAATGGGCCACCTATGGGATTCGCGTAAATGCAGTCGCTCCCGGCACCATTGACACCACTGGCTTAGACAACTACCCCCCTTTTATGCAAGATTTCTTTCGTAAAAGTGAAGGCAAAAACTTGATGAAACGCTTTGGAAAAGCAGAAGATGTAGCCAACGCGGTACTCTTTCTTTCCAGCCCACTAGCAAGTTATATTAGCGGGGTAACCCTTCCCGTAGATGGTTTGGAACATCTCGCTGGGGATAGAATGGATATGTATAATGCATTAATGAAGATGATGAAATAAAATTACTCCACATGAAACTTTTTAAAACACTTATTGCTTTAGCACTAATCAGTGCATTTGCATATCTAGGATTTTATCCTATCCCTCTTGATCCAATAGCACGTAAAGCTCCTCCTTTCCCCGGTTTAAAAGGAGTGTATCAACCCAATAATCAATTAGCTCAAACTACTTTAATCCCGCTCTCCTCTCCTGGACCAGAATCGATCGTTCGTCATCCAGAAGGACACTTTTTTACAGGCTTAGCTAATGGGGACATCGTTCAATTTAATGCAACAGGAGAAGAACAAAACATTATCGCTAATACGGGTGGACGGCCATTAGGAATGAAAATCGCCCCCAGTGGGGACCTTATCATCGCAGATCAAATCAAAGGGCTGATCAAATTAGACAGCACGAATCAAATCAGTATTCTAGTAGATCAATACAAAGGAGAACAACTCAAATTTGTCGATGATCTCGATATTAGTAAAGAAGGCATCGTCTATTTTAGCAATGCCACCCAACGCAACCCCATTGTGGTTGAAAATGAAGCTTGGGAACAAAGAGCATCTGGGGCTATTTTTGCCTATGACCTCAATACAGAGCAATTGAGCTTAATCAAAGACGACTTGTTTTTTGCGAATGGGGTTGCCCTTAATGCTACGCAAGACTATTTTGTCTTCAGTGAAACCTTTGGCTTTAGCCTTAAAAAATATTGGCTTAAAGGACCAAAAGCCGGAACCCTTGAAACTTTCAATGATCGCTTGCCCGGTTTTCCAGACAATGTCACCTATCACAAAGGTATCTTCTGGGTCGCAATCCCCACCCAACGGGTAATCGATATTGAACCCCTCTTTGAATATCCCTTTCTACGATCGATGATTTTACGCCTCCCAGAAGCTGTTCGTAATGCGGTCTTGCCTCCGCGATATGCCATGCTTTTAGGCTTTAACGAAGAGGGTGAAGTGGTTTACAATCTTCAAGACCCCGGCGGAAAGTATGATTATATCACCAGTGTTTTGCAAATTGAGAATCAACTGTATCTGGGGAGTTTAAAAGAGCCCACCTTTGGGATATACTCCCTTGACTAGGGCAATAATCAGGGATCAAATGCCCTTTGACGACTTATCTTATGCATGCATTATTTATCCCTTTTAGACCAGTCAAAAATCAAAAACAAACTTTATATTGTAAAAAATATTAAATCGTAGAATAATTATTAAACTAAAATATACATGTTCAATTTAAAAGGACAAGTCGCCATCATTACTGGTGGTGCACAAGGAATTGGAGAAGGCATCTGCCAAGTCTTTTGTAAGGCTGGAGCGACAGTTGCGTTGTGGGATGTACGTGACTCTGGTGCTGCCACAGCAGAAAAAATTAAAGCTGAAGGTGGAAATATCTTTTTTCAAAAAGTAGATATTACCGATCGAGCAGGCGTTGACAAAGCCGTAGCAGAAATTATCGAAGGCTACAGCAAGATTGATATATTAATCAACAATGCTGGGGTTTTACGCGATCGCTCTTTTTTGAATATGACCCAAGAAGAATGGGATACCGTGATCAACGTCAACCTTAGTTCCCTTTTCACCACAACACAAGCCGTACTGCCTTATATGCGCGAAGCCGGCTATGGTCGTGTTATTTCGGCCTCTTCGGTCAATGGTTTTACAGGAGCCTTCGGCCAAACAAACTACTCGGCTACTAAAGCGGGTGTCGCCGGATTTACTCGAGCATTGGCCAGAGAAGTAGGACGTTTTGGCATTACTGCAAATGCTGTTGCCCCAGGCTTTATCGAGTCAGAAATGACCGCCTCTATGCCACCAGAAGTGGTCAAAGCAGGAATCGCCATGATACCAGTTGCCAGAATCGGTACCCCAGAAGATATGGGTCATGCCTATTTATATTTAGCCTCAAAAGAAGCAGGATTTATTAACGGAACCACCTTGCATGCAAACGGTGGTGCCTTCCCAACATAGAAAAAATGAGTACACGTAAATTATTTGAATTAGACGGCAAAGTTGCTATTGTTACTGGCGCCAGTAAGGGTATTGGAAAAGCCATCGCGGAAGCTCTAGCAGAATATGGAGCTAAAGTTGTCGTAAGCAGTCGCGCGCAAGAAGCCGTAGACGAAGTTGCCAATGAAATTAAAGCCAATGGCCATGAAGCCATCGGGATTGCTTGCCACGTGGGGCGAGAAGATCAACGCAAAGAACTGGTTGAAAAAACCATTGCCGCTTATGGCGGAGTCGACATCTTAGTGAACAATGCAGCCACTAATCCGGTGTTTGCGCCGGTAGAAGCCATTGAGAACGATGTTTTTGATAAGGTGATGAATGTCAACGTTAAAGCCTGTTTTGATTTGGCGAATCTTTGCTTCCCATCTATGAAAGAACGCAAAGGTGGAAGCATCATTAACATTGCCTCTGTAGAGGGAATGAAGCCTAGTAATGGCTTGAGCATTTACAGCGTTAGTAAGTCGGCTTTAATCATGTTAACCCAATCCCAAGCCAGTGAATGGGGGAAATATGGAATTCGTTCTAATGCCATTTGTCCGGGATTAATCAAGACCAAATTTAGTCAGGCGCTATGGACAGATGATGCTCTTATGCAACAAGTCAACAATCACCTTCCGCTTCGTCGTGCAGCAGAAACGCATGAGCTCTCTGGACTAGCCGTTTATCTAGCCTCTGAAGCTTCTTCTTATACCACAGGAGCCGTTTTAAATGCAGATGGAGGACATATGTTAACCTAAAAAAGAGCAATGGAACAAACCACTACCCCCTACTCAACTCAACTCAAGGAGCTTGAAGAGTTAAAAGATTATGTCGGAAAAGAATTAGGTCTGACTGAATGGATGACCATGGAACAAGAGCGCATCAATAGCTTCGCTGAAGCTACCGAAGATATGCAATGGATCCATACCGATCCAGAACGAAGCGCCGCCTTTTCTCCCTATAAGAAAACAGTCGCTCACGGCTTTTTAGTGCTTTCATTAGCCTCTAAAATTTCTTATGACGCCTTCTCTATTGAGAATGTTGTTATGGGCGTTAACTATGGTTTAGACAAGGTGCGTTTTCCTAACGCGACTAAGTCAGATGCAAAATTACGCGGCCGTGTCTCTTTAATGGAGTATGACGCTATTCCAGGAGGAGCCAAATATAAAATGAAGATCGTCTTTGAATTAGAAGGAGAAGAAAAACCCGCTTGTGTCGCTGAATTTTTAGCCATGGCGTATACTATGCCTTCTTAGAAAACAGGAATTGAAATAAACCACACCGAAAATATCCTCAATGAATTATGTGATTATTTTAAACGTGTATTTAAAACGAATTAAATGGGAGTAGCATTAGACAAAGCAAAAGCAGTACGCAAGGGAGAAAACCTCAACGAAACTGCTTTACAAGAATATTTAGCCAAAAGCTTAGGGCAAGAACAAGGAGGTCTAACAGTACAACAATTTCCCTCTGGATTTTCAAACCTGACCTATTTGATACAATTTGCAGGAACAGATTATGTCTTGCGCCGTCCACCCTTTGGGGCAAACATTAAATCAGGACACGATATGGGACGGGAATACAAAATTCTCTCTGCCCTAGAAGGGAACTATGACAAAGCGCCTAAACCCATTCTTTTTTGCGAAGACTTAAGCATCCTTGAAGCGCCCTTTTATTTAATGGAAAGAGTCCAGGGAACCATCTTAAGGGCTTCTACCCCACAAGAACAAATGCCTAGCCCGGCGCAATTTGAATCCCTTTCAAATAGTTTAGTCGATACCCTAGTTGAATTACACCAACTGGATTACAAATCAATTGGATTAGGAGATTTAGGGAATCCAGAAGGCTATGTAGAACGCCAAGTGGTAGGCTGGAGTAAACGCTATCAAAAAGCGAAAACCCATGATAACAAAGAAATGGAAGCAACCGCGCTTTGGCTCAACAACAACATGCCTAAAAAAAGCGGGGCGAGCCTAGTTCACAATGATTTCAAATATGATAATCTTGTTCTAACCCCAGATGAAAACCTCAACGTAAAAGCGGTCTTAGATTGGGAAATGACTACCCTAGGGGATCCTTTGATGGATCTAGGTACCACTTTAGGCTATTGGACCCACCACACTGATCCAGATTTTATTGCGCAAAATCAACTCAATCTCACTACCCAAAAAGGGAACCCAACCCGGGGAGAGATTGTAGAAATGTATGCCAAAAAAAGCGGGCAAGCTGTAGATGACATCGTTTTCTACTTTGTCTTTGGTGTATTTAAAATAGCCGTTATTGTCCAACAAATATATTACCGCTACAGTTTGGGTCATACCCAAGATCCACGCTTTAAACATTTAGATAAAATTGTCGCCTTGTATGGTTTAGTGGCCCAGCAAGCGATCCAAAAAAAGAAAATAGACCACTTATTTTAATCAAGACAGTATGGAAACGACGACAAAAACAGATCTCGAGGATTTTAGACTCGAAACAAGACGATGGCTGGAGGAAAACTGTCCGGCGAGCATGCGCAAACCCATCAAAGACTCGAATGATTACTTTTGGGGTGGTCGCAACGCTACTTTTAACAATGAAGACCAAAAAGTTTGGTTTGAGAAAATGTTAGCAAAAAAATGGATTGTTCCTTACTGGGACACCCAGTATGGTGGCGGGGGGCTCTCTAGAGAAGAAAACAATATTCTTACCCAAGAAATGACCCGTTTAGGCTGTCGCAAACCCCTCTTTAGTTTTGGGATTTCGATGTTAGGCCCTGCCCTACATAAATTTGCTAACGAGGAACAAAAAATGCGCTTCCTCCCAGAGATCAGCGCAGGAAAAACCTGGTGGTGTCAAGGCTATAGCGAGCCTAACGCAGGAAGTGATTTAGCTGGCTTGCAAACAAAAGCCGAAGACAAAGGTGACCACTATCTGGTCACTGGATCTAAAGTGTGGACTTCTTATGCCGATAAGGCGGATTGGATTTTCTGCCTCGTAAGAACAGATTTTGAAGCCCCTAAACACAACGGGATTAGCTTTCTCTTGATCGACATGGCCTCTGAAGGTGTAAGCACAAGACCCATCAAATTGATCAGTGGAAAATCTCCCTTTTGTGAGACTTTCTTTGATAATGTGAAGGTACCCAAAGAAAATTTGATCGGAACACTGAACGAAGGATGGAGCATTGCGAAATACCTCTTGACACATGAACGCCAAATGATTGGCGGTGTGGGTGAAACAGATCAGCGTCGGGAATTACATGACATCGCAAAGGATCATCTCTCCATGAAAGACGGGAAAATCACCGATGCAGTTTTGCGCAATGAACTAGCGGTACAGGACATGAACGATAAGATCTTTGAGATGACCATTCAACGTATTATGGATGAAGCCAAAACCGGTGTAAATGCAGGAGCATTGTCTTCCTTCTTTAAATATTATGGAACAGAACAAAATGTTTCTCGTATGGAATTGATGACCGCCATTACCGGAAGTGACGGACTTGTTTGGGAAGGTGATGATAAAGAAGCCATGAACCAAGCAAGACTATTTTGTCGCTCTAAAGGAAATACCATCGAAGGTGGAACCTCTGAAGTTCAACTAGGGATTATTTCAAAACGTATCTTAAACCTCCCTTCTTAAAACAATCCTATGGCACTTATATTAAACGAAGAACAAAAAATGCTCAAGGATTCTGCGAATGAATTCTTAGCAGCAAATGCACCCGTAGAACAATTTAGAACACTAAGGGATAACAACTATGAAGCCTTTGACGCCGATCTTTGGCCGGCTATGGTAGAAATGGGCTGGACCGCTTTAACGATTCCAGAAGAATACAATGGTTTGGATTTTGGCTATGTTGGTTTAGGCCAAGTCTTAGAAGAAATGGGGCGCAATTTGACCAAAGCTCCATTGTTGTCTTCTATCGCTTTGGGCGGAACCGCCCTAGTTAATTCAACTAATGCAAGCCTAAAATCATCTTGGATCCCAGCAATGATGAATGGGACAAAACGCTTAGCCTATGCTTTAGATGAAAAGAATTATTTTGATCCTACTGCCATCGAAACTACTGCAATTACTACTGCAGAGGGCTATACCATTAATGGTACTAAAAAGATGGTGATCGATGGAGTTGGTGCAGATGCTTATGTGGTGGTAGCGAAAACAGACGAGGGCGAAGCTGCTTTATTTCTAGTGGATGCCGCCAGTAAAGGAATCACGATGCAAACAGATGTTTTGCTAGACGCAGGTACATATGCAAGCTTGAGTTTTGAGCAGGTCAACATCGCCAATGACCAGCGTATTAGCGAACCAGGAAAAGGAAATGATCTTCTCAACTTAGTCAATAATGCTGGAGCCATCTGCCTTTCGGCAGAAATGATGGGGATGATCCATGCCGCTTTTGAACAAACCATAGCTTACTTGCAAGAGCGCACCCAGTTTGGGAAACGCATCGGGAGTTATCAAGCCCTGCAACACAGAGCTGCGAAAATGTTTTGCGAGATTGAACTGTGTAAAAGTGTAGTGATTACCGCCTTACAAGGTCTTGATAAGCAAGCAGAAAATTTAGATGAGTTGGCCAGTTTGGCCAAAGCAAAACTAGGTAAAACCATCAAAGTCGTTTCAAATGAAGCCATGCAAATGCACGGCGGTATCGGTGTTACAGATGATGTCAATATTGGGTTTTACTTTAAACGTGCCCGAGTCGCACAACGATTATTTGGGGATTATAATTATCACCTCGATCGTTATGCGAGCTTAAAGCAATATTAATAAACAGATCCCTTAGTTGACTCCCGGTTGGCTGAGGGTAAAGTTTTCTTCTTCTTTCGCTTGATCCACCATGTTTTTGACCTCTTTTAAGAGCGCCTTTGCATCATAAATAACGCCGTTGCTAATGGTGTATTTCACCCCTCCTACTCTCACAACTTCGTTATCATCGGTTAACTTTATAGCACCAGTTCCATAGAGTACTTTTAGGTTTTCTAATGGATTTGCGTCCACTAAAACCATATCGGCTAATTTGCCTACTTCTATAGTTCCTATTTGGTCGTCCATTTTAAGCGCTTCTGCCCCGTTGAGGGTAGCAGATCGGATCACCTCAAGTGGATGGAAACCTGCTTCGCGCAATAATTCTAATTCACGCACATAGGCAAAGCCGTATAGCTGAAAGATAAAACCAGAATCAGAACCAGTGGTTACACGTCCTCCACGGTTTTTATATTCGTTGACAAAGGTCATCCAAAGGGTATAATTCTTTTTCCAAGCAATTTCTTGCTCTGTGCCCCAAAAATGCCAGTAAGAACCATGTGAAATCTTAGACGGCTGGTAGAAACGCCAGAGGCTGGGAAGGGTGTAATCTTCGTGCCATTCTGCACGACGAGCTCGATGTAAATCTCGACTGGCTTCATAGATGTTAAAGGTTGGATCTAGGGTAAAATCAAGGGCTAACAATTCTTCCATGACACGATTCCAATGCTCTGAATAAGGTTTTGCGGCTTGTTCCCACAATTTCCCGGCTTGCTCAAAACGATGTTGTTCGTTTTGATAGTTGTAATCCAAGGGATAATCTTGTACTGTTTTATCTTCAAATAAAGCTTCAGGCAATCCATACCAGTGCTCCATACTAGTAAGACCTGCTCTGGCAGAATGCAGTACGTTCCAACGAGCAACACTTAATTGTGCATGGTGACAGGCAGAGCCTAATCCTAGTTTGTTGTTTTCGTCTAGGGCGGCTTCCATAATTACGGGCGAAGCTCCAAAAAATTTAATCCCGTCTGAGCCCGATTTGGCGTTAGTCCTTACCCACGATCTCGCTTCTTCTGGAGTATTGATGCCATTTTCGGCGCCAGCCCCAAAGCCAGTGTATTGAACAATTCTAGGAGCAATAATTTCATTTTGAGCACTTTTTTGCTTCAAATCTAAGGTCCAATCTCGACTGCGTCCACTGGGTTCTCTCACCGTGGTAACGCCATGAGCCAACCATAATTTAAATACATAATCCCAGTCTGCCCCTTGTGATACTCCGCCAATATGGCCGTGCATATCGATAAATCCCGGGAGTAAATACATCCCCTCGGCATTGATTACTTTTCCGCCTTCTTTTAAGGCAGGTCTCCTTTTATCGCTGATTTCAACCCCAGGATAACCCACTGTTTTCACCTGAGTGATTACATTGTTTTCTACCACTACATCTACTGGACCCAGCGGGGGTGCACCGTTTCCATTAATAAGTGTTACCCCTCGAATGATCATCTGATCAAAAGGACCTTCGGCTACTTGTGCTTGAGCCGAAATTAGCCCACACAAGAATATGGTAAATAATGGAAGAATTTTTTTCATTTTCTTTAGTTAGATAGGTAAATCTATAAAAAAAGATGATACAAAATCATAAAGCACTATTTAACACTTGGCATGATTTATGTCTATAATTTATTTATTATTTTTATAGAAATTTAAAAAGTGTTGATGGTAGATTTTTTTACTCCTAAAATATACATTTTGTGCGCCCTGTTACTCTGCTTTATGAGCAGTGCTTTTTGTGCACAATATGATTTTAATCAACCTTTCCTTACTAAAACTTATATCTCTCTTAATCAGATGGATATTGATAATAACGAAACCTACACCTCGCTTATTACAATGCTTTCTTTTGAATCTGGACCAATAAATACCTGGCCGATTCAACTCCCCAAAAAAAGTTTACAAGCGCTCCAAAAAAACATACAATACAACAGCTTACTTCTTAGACAAGAAGACAATATTTTAAAAACTACAGGAGGAACTATCCCAACCTCTGGATTAATAATTTAAGATCAAATGTTACGAAATTTCTTATTCGCGGTATTATTCATTTTCATTTCACCAAATATTTGGGCAAACGAAACCATTACAACTTCTATTCTTGAAACGGGATGGGCAAATTCGTCCTTAAATTCTTGTACTATTTCAATTGTTAGTGCACAAGGAGAAGCAAATCAAACGGTTGAAAAGATGAATATTGTTCAGCCTTATTTTGTAGCAATTCAAACCGATTGCGAACAAACACTTCAGGCTAGATTATCCGGCGGTAGTTTTCCCCCAGGAGTTCGTTGGGTTTTTGAACAAAACAACTTAGCCTTTTCAGGATATATCGAAACAGGGGCAGAAGAAAAAGTTTATGATTGGGAGATAACGATTGATAATAGTGTAGCAGCGAGTGAAAATACTTCAGCCACAAATGCGACAACAAATCTAGTTTTTGGGGGTGCTATTACTGTGATTGAAAATACAACTACTGGAACGGGAGATCAAGATGGTGACGGAGTTGAGGATAGTATCGATTTTTGTCCAGATACTCCTGCCGGTACTACAGTAGACACAACTGGATGTCCTGTCAATCAAACTGTTAGCGATCAAGATGGTGACGGGGTTGAGGATAGCATTGATTTTTGTCCAGATACTCCTGCCGGTACTACAGTAGACACAACTGGATGTCCAATAAACAATGTTAGCTGCGATTTTACGGTACTAACTAACCCCTTTGATCAATCGCTAGAATTTTGTCTTGGGGAAGCGATTACTCCTTTTGAATTTATTATTGAGTCCAATT
>JBDNAJ010000068.1:0-41352 GCA_039768455.1 Candidatus Arcticimaribacter sp. | reverse complement strand
ATATGTTCCTATAAAATGCTGCATCAGACTATTAAGCAATTGATTAGACCAAATATAATTGATAATTCCCACTTTTTTCCACTTAATACCACTTTGTTAATAACTTTCCCACCTTGAACAACTAAATCCCTATGAATCAAATGGCAAAAAATTAAATGGTGTTAATCGGTTTTAATGATTATATTTGACGGCTAATGCGAATGAGCCAAAAGGCATGGAAAAAACATTAACCAAAGAAGCAGACTACACTTATTTAGAAAAGGGAGAAGGTCAACCAATCGTTATTTTACACGGTTTGATGGGAGGACTTAGCAACTTTGAAGGTGTTTTGAATTACTTCCCTGATAATGGCTATAAAGTCATTATTCCTGAATTACCGATTTATGACCTGCCTTTAAAGTCGACGAATGTCAAGGCTTTTGCAGAATATTTATATGGTTTTTTAGCATTTAAAAACTTAAAAGACGTTATTCTTTTAGGTAACTCTCTAGGGGGGCATATCAGCTTAGTGTTTTCAAAAACATATCCAGAATTAGTAAAAGGTCTAGTTTTAACAGGCAGCTCTGGGCTATATGAAAACAGCATGGGAGAAAGCTATCCCAAAAGAGGTAATTACGAATACATCAAAACAAAAAGCGAAGAGGTCTTTTATGATCCAGCTGTAGCGACAAAAGAAATTGTTGACGAAGTATTTGAAACGGTCAACGACCGCAATAAACTCATCAAAACACTCGCTATTGCTAAAAGCGCTATACGACACAACATGGCTAAAGACTTACCAGCTATGTCAACACCCACCTGTCTAATCTGGGGAAAAAATGATGGTGTTACCCCACCAGATGTAGCAGAAGAGTTCAACAAACTTTTACCAGACGCAAGTTTATTCTGGATTGACAAATGTGGACATGCTCCCATGATGGAACACCCCGTTCTATTTAATGAGATTTTTCACAACTGGCTTAAAGCTAAGGAATACTAAATCGTCGCCATGCGCGTAATTCATTCTGAATTTGTCATCAGTAATACTGATGTTGCAAAATGCCCAAAAGAACCTTTCCCAGAATACGCCTTTATTGGCCGTTCTAATGTGGGAAAATCTTCTTTAATCAATACTCTTTGCGCAAGAAAAAATTTAGCCAAAACCTCTGGTCGCCCAGGAAAAACACAGCTAATCAATCACTTTAAAATCAATAAAAATTGGTTTTTAGTTGATCTCCCTGGGTATGGCTACGCCAAAACATCAAAGACCACCAAAAAGGCTTTCCAGCAACTCATTACGCGATACTTTGAAAAGCGCCAACAATTGATCTCTGCCTTTGTGTTAATTGACATTCGGCATGAACCACAAACTGTTGACCTTGATTTTATGGAATGGCTGGGGACAAATTACATCCCTTTTGCCATTGTTTTTACAAAAGCAGATAAACTCAAACCCCTCGCGAGAGAGCGTAATATCGATAAGTATCTTGCCAAAATGAAAGAAGAAATGTGGGAAGAAACGCCACCGCATTTCACCACTTCTTCCCTCCATAAAACAGGGGTTGAAGAAATTCTAGCCTATATTGAGGAACTCAATACAGAATTTAAGAAAACGCGTTAAGCCTTTCCTTTTCTATCGATCTTTAGATTTGTAGCGAAATATTCGCAAAAATCATTCATTGTCGCGGTCATTTTTTCATTTTGCGTCGCGCGATAAAAAGTCTGCGCCATGGTCACTAAAGACTGGTGAAAAAACACATTCATTTGATCAATAGGCATTTCTTTGACCCACAAATCCATGCGAAGAGTTTCTTGATTTTTTCCATCCCACAAAGACATTAAAAGGGCTTGTGCTTCCTCTTCGTTAACTCCACCGTCTGGTGCAGACCAAACGATTTTTTCTGGAATTTTATTTTCGTCTAACTGTACATCAATCTTGATGTTGGTTTCTTTTCCTTTGCTCATTATTTTGCGGGTTTGTAATTCGCCTTAGTAAATAGTTCTTGTGCTGGCGTAGCTAATATCTGTTGTGGGGTTTTGTCTGGGTTTTTTGAGACAAATGCTCGAACGATCTGCCACCCTAACCACTGCCCTATTTTACCAGGACTTTCGTTATCAATTTCGAGATAAAATTTAGAAAAAGGGGCTGGCTCAATAAAGCGCAACAAATAACTTGATTGGGTTTTATAAAGCAACTCATTCTCAATAAAATACTGCCATATAAAGCGTTCGTTTTCCTTTACCCAATTCATTTCTTTTTCGGTATAGCTTATCTTTATTTCATCTGCTGTTTCGGGCAATAAAAGATCTTTAATATAAAACCGCTTGCCGTAATAAATCATTTGGGCCAATAAGGTTCTATCTGCTGGCGCAGGCACAACACTTATCGCAAATTCATCTGATAAATGCGCCCCAAAATAAGCAATGTCCATATCGCGAACAATATATTGTGGAATCCCTTCATATAGCGGGTTGTTCGCACCTAAAAAGGTGTCTAAAGAAATTAAAACCAATGAATCTGCGTAAACTGTTTTATTTTGATAATCCACATTATTGGTAAGCAAGATCACCTTTGGATCTTTTAGCCTAGGGAAATAATATTTTATATGCTGAAAAAGAGGCTTTAACTGTTTTTCGAAAGGAGCTAAAGACGGATAAACCTTGCTGATCTCTCCTTGTAAAAGCACCTGCAAACTATCGCGCTGACGCTTTTGCCAGATACTATCTGGATATTGCTCTGGAAATAAATAGGGATAATCCTGCTTAAGCTGGTAAAAATCTTCCTTAGAAGCGTTAAAGAATTTTTGATCAAAACGATCTAAGGTGATTTCAACGGGGATTTTTGCGATCTCTTCTTCAACAGCATTCGAAGAAGAACATGCTGAAATGGCAAAAAAAAGTGTTCCAAATAAGAAAAATGATAAAAATGAAGAAAATTGGTGTTTCATTATGCTTGTTTTTTTCACCCTCATCAAGAAGTTTGCTATTTTTATACAAAGTTACATGCAAAAAATAGAGTAGCGATGAAAAGTCCAGAAAAAGTAATAGATCATATTGTTAAGTGGCTTGATGATTATGCAGATAAGGCTCAAATGAATGGCTTTGTGGTCGGGGTGTCTGGCGGAATCGATTCTGCTTTAACCTCAACCCTATGCGCTAAAACAGGTCGCCCAGTGATCTGTTTAGAGATGGAGATCCATCAAGAAGAGAATCAAGTTTCTAGAGCTAAAGAGCATATCGCATGGCTAGAGAAAAACTTCCCTAACGTTAGCCACCATTCCCTATCCCTTACTGGGGTATTTGATGCGTTTAAAGACATCCTTCCTCCCACCGATCAAACAGATCAAGCCTTTCTAAGCTTAGCGAATACAAGGGCTAGATTACGCATGTCAACCCTTTATTATTTTGCTGCATTACACCGCTACCTGGTGGCTGGAACAGGGAATAAAGTTGAAGATTTTGGCGTAGGCTTTTACACCAAATACGGCGACGGAGGAGTTGATCTAAGTCCCATCGCAGATTTGATGAAGTCTGAAGTTTTTGCACTTGCCAAAGCACTTAATGTCAACCAAGAAATTCAAAATGCCGCCCCGACAGATGGATTGTGGGGAGACGATCGCACAGACGAAGATCAATTAGGTGCAACCTATAACGAACTAGAATGGGCCATGAAAAATGTGGATACCGATGCTAAAGATTTTTCTGAAAGAGAAAAGGAAGTCATGAAGATCTATTTAGCCTTCAATCGACAAAACAAACACAAAATGGATCCCATCCCTGTTTGTGTTATCCCAGAAGGATTACTATAAAACCCGGTTTAATTTATTAGAGACTAATCGTCTTAATTGATAGTAGCTCATTACATCTTCCAGCAAGCCATTATGTTCTTGCGCAGGGTCTTCCATTTCGGCTTGTAAGGATTCTATTTTGCGGTTGACTAAATGCTTGCGTAAACTCAAAATCGTTTCTGTCACCATCAAACCAATTTGTTGATCTCTGGTTTTTACAAAAATATTTTTCTTATCCCATTGATGCAGACTGTACTTTTCTTCGTTCATTAAAATAGTACTCACCAGGCTGCTTAATTCTGGGGCCAAAGTGGGCATTAACTTATCAATCGACAACAAACCTTGCGTTTGAAACTGCTCTAAAAGCACAAAAAACAAGGATCTAAAATCGTCATTAGCGAGTTCAACTTCGTCTTGTTGCAAGTCCAAAAAGATCTTCTCATACACCTTTGCCTTAACCATTGTTATTTCTTCTTCAACTTCTTCAGACGCTTCAGAGAATTGTAAAACAGACTCTTGGAAGGTTTCTTCACGATCTCCATACAGCATTAAAAGGGTGATGATCTGTTTCTCTAACTCGTATAACTCGTCTACTTTAAGGGCAGGAGCAACAGGCTGCACCACTTGCATTTGTGGGGCATTAGGCTTTCGCTTTTGCTGTGTGTTTGCTTCTTTGGCTCTTTTTTGCGCTAAAGCGCTAAAAAGGACTTCCTCAGAAATTTCCATAATTGCAGCACAGCTTTGCACATACACCTCCCGCTGAATCTCATCGGGGATTTTTGCAATACTGTCCACCATGCCTTTAATGGTCGCCGCCTTTTTTACAGGGTCGTTTTGAGCTTCTTTCATCAAGAGAGAAGCCTTAAACTGTATAAAATCTTTTGCGTTTTCGCTAAAAAAAGCTTGCACCTCTTCTAGGCTATGGGTTTTTGCGAAGCTATCTGGATCTTCCCCCTCTGGAAAAGAACACACTTTCACATTCATTCCCTGGGACAAGATCATGTCTATCCCACGCAAGGCTGCTCTTAGACCCGCTGCATCACCGTCAAACAAGACCACAATATTCTGTGTAAGTCGCTGTATCAATCGTATTTGCTCCTGAGTCAATGCAGTACCAGAAGAGGAGACTACATTTTTAATCCCCCGCTGGTGCATTTGGATCACATCGGTATAACCTTCGACTAAATAACAACAGTCCTCTTTTGCGATGGTTTGCTTTGATTCATACAAACCATAAAGGACTTTACTCTTGTGGTAAATTTCGCTTTCGGGAGAATTGAGGTATTTTGCTGTTTTCTTATTATCTCCTAAAATTCGCCCCCCAAAACCTACTGTGCGCCCCGCCATACTCTTGATCGGGAAAAGTACTCGCCCACGAAAACGATCTATCTTTCGCTCTTCGATGGTGAGTCCTGTCTTTTCTAGGAACTCAAGTTTATATCCTTTTTCTAAGGCTGCGTTAGTAAAAGCGTCTTTGGTTTCTAAGGCATAGCCTAAGTCAAAGGCCTTTATTGTTTCATCTGTAAAGCCGCGTTCTTGAAAGTAGGTTTTCCCGATTGCTTTCCCTGCGCTGCTTTCCCAAAGGTTGTTTTTAAAATAGTCTAAGGCAAATTCTGACACCAAAAGCATACTTTCTCTCGCATCTCTTTTGGCTTTTTCTTCATCTGTTTGCTGAGTTTCTTCGATTTCAATATTGTACTTTTTAGCTAGATACCGAATGGCTTCTGGATAAGAAAAACGTTCGTGCTCCATCAAAAAAGCGACCACATTTCCTCCTTTTCCGGTACTAAAATCCTTCCAGATTTGCTTTACCGGAGAGACCATAAAACTAGGGGTGCGCTCTTGTGAAAAAGGACTGAGCCCTTTAAAATTACTCCCAGCTTTTTTAAGGGATACAAAATCTCCTATCACCTCCTCTACACGAGCGGTGTCATAGACTTGATCAATAGTAGTTTTTGTAATCAAAGGAAATAATTAATGGTGCTATAAACTTAAGAAAAAAGAACTTATTGCTTACGAGAAATAACGTAATTCACCATTTGTTCAAGCGCGTCTCTATAGGCATCTTGAGGGAACTCTAATAAGAGTGCTAAGGCTTTTTGCCTAAATTCTTCCATTTTTTCTTCAGCATAGGTTAAACCTCCTGCTGCTTTGACCTTCTCAATAACTTCTCGCACACGCTTTTTATCGCGATTGTGTCTTTTGACAGATTGAATGATCCAGTTTTTCTCTGGAGTCGAAACATTATTCAGGGTGTAAATTAAAGGCAGGGTCATTTTTTGCTCTTTGATGTCAATCCCGGTTGGTTTCCCTATAGCCGTTTCGCCATAATCAAAGAGGTCATCTTTTATCTGAAAGGCCATTCCTATATATTCCCCAAAAAGGCGCATTTTCTCTACTACCTCATCATCGTCTTGCACTGTTCTCGCGCCCATTGCGCAACAAGCGGCTAATAGGGTGGCTGTTTTTTGACGAATAATATTGTAGTAGACCTCTTCGGTGATATCGAGTTTACGGGCTTTTTCGATTTGTAATAATTCCCCTTCGCTAATTTCTCGAACCGCGACAGAGATGATTTTAAGCAAATCAAAGTCATCGTTCTCTATGCAGAGTAACATTCCTTTTGAGAGCATAAAATCCCCCACTAAGACGGCGATTTTATTCTTCCATAAAGCATTGACAGAGAAAAATCCTCTTCTAAGGTTAGAGTCATCTACCACATCGTCGTGAACAAGCGAGGCGGTATGGATCAATTCTATTACGGCAGCACCGCGATAAGTTCTTTCGTTTACCTTGCCTTGATTGAGCATTTTAGCGGTCAAAAAGACAAACATGGGACGCATTTGCTTCCCTTTACGGTTAACAATAAAATGGGTTATACGATTTAATAGGGCAACTTTAGAAGACATGGAAGCGGTGAACTTCTCTTCAAACAGCTCCATCTCTTCATATATCGGCTCCTTTATCTGCTCAACGACTTTCATTGCTCAAAGATACACTTTCATCAAGTGTTTTCTTGATTTTTATTGGCTAATTGCCCGCAAGCGGCGTCAATGTCTTTTCCGCGAGAGCGGCGAATGGTAGCGGTAATATGGGCTGCAGTAAGGTATTCTATGTATTGATCGATGATGGCTGGGTCGGCTTGTTGAAAGTCATCTTCCCCTATGGCATTGTATTCAATCAAGTTTACTTTTGAGGGGACTTGGCGACAAAAATTCACTAAAGCGCGTATATGCTCCATATTATCATTGATCCCTTTCCAAACAACATATTCATAGGTCACTCTTTTCCCAGTCTTTTCGTACCAGTATTTGAGAGAATCTAGAAGATCTTCTAAGGGAAACTTTTCTGCAAAAGGCATAATCTGTTCCCGTGTTGCTTGCACGGCAGTATGGAGGGAAACTGCAAGATTGAACTGCACCTCATCATCGGCCATTTTTTTAATCAATTTTGGCAAGCCAGAAGTAGAGAGCGTAATACGCCTGGGGGACATTCCCAGTCCAGCAGGATCGGTGATTTTATCGATGGCTAAAAGCACATTGTTATAATTCATCAAGGGCTCTCCCATCCCCATAAAAACAATGTTAGATAAAGGGCGATTAAAATAGGATTTGCTTTGTTGGTCGATGGCGACAACCTGGTCAAAGATCTCGTCTGGATTTAAGTTGCGCATACGGGCAAGCTTTGCCGTCGCACAAAATTTACAATCTAAACTACAGCCCACTTGTGATGAAATGCAGGCTGTTGTGCGATCTTTTACTGGGATTAATACCGACTCGACTATACGACCATCAAATAATTTGACGGCATTTTTAATGGTCCCATCTGCACTGCGCTGTTGCTGATCAACTGCAATGTGATTAATGGTAAAATGTTCTTCTAAAAAAGCCCGGGTGTCTTTAGACAAATTGGTCATCCCATCAAAGTGATGGATTCCTTTATTCCACAGCCATTGATAGACTTGTTTTCCTCTGAAAGCTTTATCCCCTTTGGCTACAAAAAAATCTTGCAACTCTGTCAAAGAGTATGCGCGTATATCTTTTTTTTCAGTAGCCATAAAGTGATTTATATAATCAACATGGCGTCACCATATGAATAGAAGTTGTACTTCTCCTTCACTGCAACGTCATAGGCTTCTTTGATAAAATCTGGATCTGCAAAGGCAGATACCATCATCAAGAGGGTTGACTTTGGCGTGTGGAAATTCGTGATCATACAGTTGGCAATCGCAAACTCGTGTGGAGGGAAGATAAACTTATGCGTCCATCCTCTATAGGTATTCAAGGTGTTGACAGAAGAAACAGAGCTTTCAAGACCACGCATTACCGTTGTTCCCACTGCACAAATTCTTCTTTTATTGGCTTTTGCAGCATTGACAACATCAACGGCATCTTGCTCAATAATCAACTCTTCTGAATCCATTTTATGCTTCGATAAATCTTCTACCTCAACTGGGTTAAAAGTTCCTAGACCTACGTGCAGGGTTAGCTCGGCTAAATCAACACCTTTGATCTCTAAACGCTTTAATAAATGTTTAGAAAAATGCAGTCCAGCAGTAGGTGCTGCTACAGCTCCTTCATTTTTAGCATAAATGGTTTGATAACGTGTTTTATCCTCATCATTAGGTTCACGCTTGATATATTTTGGTAAAGGAGTCTCTCCTAACTCTTTTAACTTCTTTCTAAATTCTTCATAGGAACCATCAAACAGAAAACGCAAGGTTCTCCCGCGAGAAGTAGTGTTATCAATCACCTCTGCCACTAAACTATCATCGTTTCCAAAATATAATTTGTTCCCAATTCTAATTTTTCTTGCTGGATCTACTAACACATCCCACAAACGTTGCTCTTCGTTTAATTCGCGTAATAAGAACACTTCAATACGCGCTCCTGTCTTCTCTTTGTTACCAAATAAACGGGCTGGAAAAACTTTGGTATTATTTAATACCATCACATCCCCTTCATCAAAGAAATTAATGACATCCTTAAATTGATGGTGTTCGATGGTGCGTTTTTCGCGATTTAAAACCATTAAGCGTGACTCGTCTCTATTTTCAGCGGGAAATTCTGCTAAACGATCTTCTGGTAACTCAAAATTAAAATCAGATAGTTTCATATATCAAAGTGGGTGATAAAATAATTTTTCTTAATAAAGGGGCAAATATACGTTCTGGAGATAGGGGTTGTCAAGTAAATGGCCTACTTTCGGTTGACTATTTTTCAACTATCTGAAAACCAGTGCTTTTTATATCTTCCCAAAAGCCAGGGTAAGACTTACTCACAACTCCTGCATCGTTGATGGTTAAAGGGATTTTCAATCCCAAAGGTGCAAAAGCCATCGCCATTCTATGATCGTGATAGGTGTCGATCGATTGATCAGCTTGAAAATTTTGTGTCGCTGATAATTGTAGACTTTCGTCATCGACAGTGATTGTTGCCCCTAACTTGCCTAACTCTTTTTCAAGGGCCAAAAGGCGATCGGTTTCTTTGATTTTCAAGGTATGTAAACCGGTTAAATCGCAAGTGACTCCTAGACCATAACAACTTACTGCTATTGTCTGTGCAATATCTGGCGCCTCGACTAAATCGAGTTCAATTTTTTGTGGGATAACAAAAGAAGCTTCCTTTTTAAGGATCAAAGTATTTCCTTCAAAATGACTTTCTACTCCTAATTGACGATAGATCGTTCTTAAAACGGCATCTCCTTGCAAACTGTCTTCGCGATAGTTGGACAAATGTATTTCGCCTTCTTCGGCAAGAGCGAGCGTACTAAACCAGTAAGAAGCAGAACTCCAATCTGATTCAACTACTTGGACTTGCTTATCTACTGCTGCTTGAAAAGGGATTTGAATTGTTTTCCCTTCAAAATTAGTCTTGATTCCCAGGCGTTCTAACAACGCCAAAGTCATTTTGATATAGGGCAAGGAGGTAATTTCACCTTCCAGATGAAGGGTTAAGCCCTGCGCTAATTTTGGTGCAATTAGCAATAATGCAGAAATGTACTGACTTGATATATTTGCTGGAAGCGTTACTGTTCCACCTTCTAATTGTTTTCCAACGATCGATAAAGGCGGATAGCCCTCTTCTTTTGTATAGCTAATATTCCCCCCTAATGCGTTTAAGGCATCGACAAGAAGCGCGATGGGACGTTCTTGCATTCGCTGTGAACCCGTAAGAACGATGTCACTGTTCTCTTTGGTGGCAAAATAAGCAGTAAGGAAACGCATGGCTGTACCCGCATGATGAATATCTTTAAGCTTCCCCTCTGTATGTAATGCCTTGTGCATCGCCACAGAATCGTCAGAATTAGATTGATTTTCAATGGTCAATTGTGGGTATAATGCTTGTAAAAGCAACAAGCGGTTGGTTTCACTTTTTGAGCCCGTTATCGTGAGTTTTGCATGAGCTTTCTTGGTGGGGTGCTGTAAGGCTAATCGCATAAATATGGGACTATTTTAATTTTTTATTTTGATGATGGCGATCGTGATCTCGTTTTGTTTTTAGATCGAGTTTTTGATCAAAGGCCGCTTGAAGATCTGTCCCTGTTTGGTTTGCAAGACACAACAAGACAAAAAGCACATCTGCGAGTTCTTCTCCTAAATCTTTGCTCTTATCACTTTCTTTTTCACTTTGTTCTCCATAGCGACGTGCGATAATACGAGCGACTTCACCTACTTCTTCGGTTAACTGAGCCATGTTAGTCAATTCGTTAAAATAACGAACCCCATGGGTTTTGATCCAGTCGTCCACTACTTTTTGTGCATTTTGTATGTCCATGAAAAACTTTTTTACAAAGCTAAAGGAAGTTTCAACAACTACAAGAATTGCTTAGAGGTATTGCTTTATTTCTGCTAAATTTTCTACGATTGGGCAATGGTTATGCGAGGGCTCATCGTGGCTGTTAAATTGTATAGCTTGCATCCCTAGTGCAATTGCCCCCTCTATGTCTGCCTCAAAACTATCTCCAATCATTAAAGCATTTTTTGCAGTGGTTTGAGCTAAGCTAATGGCTTGATTAAAAATATCGGGATGGGGTTTCTTTACTCCTGCTTTTTCTGCGGTAAGTACTATCTCAAAATAAGGTGCTAAACCAGCATTAGCCATTTTCTTTTGTTGCACGTTTTCAAAACCATTGGTGATAATATGCAAACGATAGTTCGGCTTTAAATAATCTAACAGATCGATCGTTCCCTCAAAAATATGAGTATGGGTAGATAGTTGATTGATATAGCCTTCTGACAAGACGGTAATCACCTTATCGCTTTGCGGACAGTTAACCGCCTCAAAGGTTTTCTGTAAGCGAACAAATCGTAACTCTTCTGTCGTGATTTTATTTTCGCGATACAACTTCCAAAAAGCGTGATTTATAGGGCCATAAGCCTCCATAAATGTGGCGGTATCAAAAGGGAAATTGTAGTGGGCGAGTAATTGGTCAAAAGTAGCTTGAGAATTCGCTTCAAAATCCCATAAAGTGTGGTCTAAATCAAAAAAAATATCAGTGAGGTGATCCTTATTTATCATGTGCCTTAAGATAATCAATAATGACAGAGCGATAGCCTTTATTTACCTCAGAATTTTCTAAAAATTTATTGCTTAATGCAAAACTATGCACTCCCGTCGCAAGCGGAAGTTTATCCCCCATTAAAATCAATTTCTTAATTCCTTCTACAGGGCTGTATTGACGCAAACTATCTTCATTAGACACCACAGGGAAAATTTTTAGGGTGGTGGTCATTTCATTCGCTAGGTCGTAATAATAAAAGGGAACGGCGGTACTGGCACGGTACCCCATAATATTGGGGAAACTTAAACTAAAATCTGCTTGTACTTCTTGCATGATCAAGTTGCGATAACTTTCATTAACAGTACTAATCCCCCAAGCATATCTGATTTTTTGAATCTTTCGATGTATCAATACATTCAAGTCCTTGCGTTCTTTTTCAAATTGATTGCCTTTTTTATTCGCAGGAAAAGAAGCGAGCAAACCCACTTCGAAATAATCGGCTACTCCTTTAATTAAACTTTGGAAAGCGTTATTTCTAATCGAAATACCACGATCCATATTCGAGCCTTTTGAAAATAGAAAGAAGAAATAAGACTTGAATTTTGCTTTATAAAACAAGGTTATATACGCTTCAAAAGTATCCCAAGGATCTTTTCTAAACCCTAAGAGCACCATGGGTTGTTCAATTAGTTCCCAAAAGTTGAGATGATAGAGCGCTTTCCCACAGGTCGCCAAATTACTAAAAACAGATTGATGCAGATACTTATAAGGCGAGACCACCTCTATCAAGGGCTTAAAATTTCCCCCAGAACTTTCCTTGAGGTGGAGATCTGGAAAGGTGCCTTTTAACAGCGACAATAATTCTGCAAGCCAAAAGTCTACTATAGGGACTTCGGCGAAGCCTTTTCTAACACAAAGACTTTGTTTTGCTTCAAAACGACCCAACTGATCTTTGACATGAGGCAGATATTCTTCATAGCGAGAGATCAAATAAAAAGTAGCCGCAAAGAGGTCAAAAGGAAAGGCAGATTCTTTTTTCCGTACTTCAAAAAAGGTAGGATATGTCTTCCATTGTTTTATATCGACGGCAACGTCTTGCACCCCTAATTCAAAAAGCAAAGCCACCGCTTCGACAAAAAATTCATTGCCTAAAGGGGCTTTCCCGTAACTCATTTTTGGCCCTGTATAAGCGATAAAGGTCTCTAACTTTGAGGTGAAATCAATCTCTATCCCTAAAGCTGTGGTAAACACATGCTTGAAGGTGTACTGGATTCTAGGAGTGATTTTTTGGCAAAAAACCAATAGCATTTATAAGATGTTTTCGTCTGCAAAGCTAAAGTAGCTTTTTTCAGAAACAATTAGATGATCTAAGAGTTGAATATCGATGGCTTTTGCTGCTTTATTGATTTTTTCTGTCAAGGCGATATCTGCCTTACTGGGCTGTAAGTTTCCGGTAGGGTGATTATGGGCTAAAAGTAGCCCAGTTGCCCCTACTTCAAGGGCTTTTTTAAGCAACAATCGCAAATCGACTGTAGTAGAAGAAATCCCTCCTTTACTCAAGCAATGACGGGTGATGACCTTATTTTGATGATTTAAATAGGCCACCCAAAATTCTTCATGAGCAAGAAAACTCAATACCGGTTGGAATAATTGATAGGCCTTTGCGCTACTGTTACATTGGAGTTGTTTGATAGGCTCTGCCAAATGGATGCGCTTCCCCAACTCTAAAGCTGCTTTTATCTTTACCGCCTTTACCAGTCCTATCCCTTTCCATTCCATCATTCTTTCTAAAGCCATGGCATGTAACTCAAGAATATTATTGTCAACCGCAGACAACAAACGCTGCATCAAATGCACCGCAGATTCCTCCTTATTCCCGCATCCTATAAGTAAGGCTAGCAATTCTGCATTTGATAATTGTTGGGCACCATTTTGCTGCATTTTTTCTCTGGGTCGATCGTCTATTGACCACTGTCTAATGGTAAAATGTGAAGGTTTTTGTGACATGATTTGGGTTATTTTAATACATTCGTTAGGCAAGCCTAAAATACATATTTATGCATTACCCACCTGTTCATCATCAAGAGGAAAACTACAACAACATCGTTCAATTGATGCAAATGTATCCTTTGGCCATCATTAATAGCAGCATGAACAATGAGATTGAAAGCACCCACACTCCGCTTGTCTATCAACACAATGAGCAACTGGGAGTATTAATTGGGCACATAGACAAATACAACCCCCAACTAGAGCACTTTAAAAACAATACTGCCGTACAGATTATCTTTAACGGACCACAAGTGTACATCTCCCCTTCTGTTTATAGCACAACACAATTACCCACTTGGAATTATTTTAAAGCGCATTTAAAGGGAACCCTAACCATAGAAAATGACCGTGAAAAAGTGAAACAAAGCTTGATCAATATGACTGTATTTTTAGAAGGAGATCAACCCAAATACAAGCTGGATCCAGACAATCCCAGAATGGAAGCCGCGCTGGATTATATTGTAGGGTTTCGCATTGAAATCAATTCTTGGGAAGGCAAGTATAAAATCTCTCAAGACAAGAAGCAAGAAGATCGTGTAAGGGCAAAGGTCGCTATGCAAGCCGCACGAACAAATACCGAAAAAGAAGTCGCCTTATTGTATTCGATGCACCAAACTAAAAAGAAGCAATAAGCCCAGACAACTTTTCCCAGTCAAGACTGCCATAATTCCCAGAACTCATCATCAAGAGTGCTGTGCGGGAATATTCCTTTTGGAATAAGTATTGATGCAAGTCTTCTGGTGTTGTAAACACGGTTAAATTAGGGTGATCAAAAGCTGTAGTGATATCCTCAACTGCGATAGGAGCTCTTCCTTTTATTTTTAAAGCTTCTGGATCAAAGAAAACAATGGCTTCATCAAGACCGTTTAAACTATGCTTATACTGTGGTAAAAAAACTGGATCAAGACTGCTATAAGTATGCAACTCTAAACAACCTATTGTATTAAATTCCTCAAATTGACGTCCTACTGCCTGGGCCGTTGCAAGGACCTTGCTAGGAGCATGAGCGAAATCTTTAAATAGATGCGCGGTTTTCCCTGTCGCCATTTTTTCTAAACGTTTTGACGCTCCTTTAAAACTTTCTATGGCTTCAAAAAAGTCCATTTCGTCCACTCCCATTAGTTGGCAAATCCATTTTGCCCCCGCGAGGTTAGCAAGATTGTGATCGCCAAAAACAGACAATGGCAAATCCCCTTCGTCTGTTTGTAGATAGGTAACCCCCTCTTCTATTACTGCTTCAGGTTTTTGATAGCTTTGCTTTCTAATGGTGTTTTGTGTCGTGGCTACAAGACGCGTTAAAACCGGATCTTCTTGATTGTAGACAATTGCTCCACCCGGAACTATCGTATCGATGTATTGCTTAAACTGATCTTCATAGTCTGCCAAAGTGGGAAAGACATTAATATGATCCCAAGCAATTCCAGAAATCAGGGTGACATGAGGCTTGTACCATAAAAACTTTGGTCGCAAATCGATGGGAGAAGAGAGGTATTCGTCTCCTTCAATCAACATAAAATCATTGTGTTCTGTTAAATGCACCATGGTATCAAAACCCTCTAACTGTGCCCCAACCATAAAATCCACTTCTTGATCGTGGTAATTCAACACATGAAGCACCATGGCCGTAATAGAGGTTTTACCGTGACTCCCCGCAATGACGACGCGGGTTTTGTCTTTACTTTGCTCGTATAAAAACTCTGGATAAGAGTAAATCGGCACGCCTTTTTCTTGGGCTGCTAAGAGTTCTGGGTTGTCTTTTTTGGCATGCATGCCTAAAATCACCCCTTCTAAATCTGAAGTTATTTTCTCTGGAAACCAACCCAAAGTATCAGGCAGCAATCCAGCATTTTCTAAACGAGACTTTGAGGGTTCAAATATCGCATCATCGCTTCCGCTAATTTGATCTCCTTTTGCCTTTAAGGCTAACGCCAAATTGTGCATGGCACTCCCGCCTATGGCGATAAAATGAATTTTTTTCATAATGCTTTTTGCTGTTTTGTTTGCAAAGCCTGCCCTAATTTAAAGTTAGGGTTGATACTAAGCGCTTGCTGCGTCATAAGCAGGGCCTGGTCCTTATCTCCTACAAGATCTAATAGTTGTGCTTTTTGATAATAAGCCCATTCTAGTGGGATGTTGTAAAACGGAGTTTGATTGTCTATAAAATAATCAATAGCGCAAAGTCCTATCGCTGGTGATAATTTATTTAACACACTATCTTCAGCAATTTTATAAGAAAAGTTCATCGAATGCTGTGCGAAATAATCAGATAGATTTTGACTACAAAAAGATTGTTTTTCGAGTAAATCAAAGGCCTTTTTATAATAGTCCGCTGCTTGTGACTTCTTTGCTTCAGCTGTTGCGATAAACGCAAAAGAAAAATAAGCTTTCACCTGATCTAACTCCATTAATCGTTTTGCCAGCACTTTTGCTTTATCGATATCTCCTCCTATTAAAGATGGAACCATAGACAATGATTCAATATAAGCTTCAAGAGCGGGAAGATGGTTGGGGTCCAGTGCTAGGGCACGCTTAAAATTCTTTAGCATGGCTTTTACATAAGAAACAGAAAACATGCGGTTTACCTGAAGGGCTTTAATTCCATTTGCCCCTCCTAAGAAATATAACAACTGAGCACTTTCACCCTGGTTGCTTATTTTATCTTCAAGGGCTGAAATTAAATCGTCTTGCTCCTTATAACGAGAAGCGAGTTGAATCCTAAGGTTTATTTTTTCTAGGCGACTACTTTTTGACGCTTGGATAGTCTTTCTTTTAAGAATATATTCCGCTCGATTTGCCTCATCAAACTTTTTAAAAGGGGTCTTATTTTGCCCTAAAACAAGGCTTGAAAACAACATTAAAAAAAAGACAAACCTCATCTTTAGCCTTCATTGATTAACTGCCACAAAGCATCTTTTAAATCCATTGTTCCCATTTGACTTACAGAAGAAATCATCAAATGCGGAATATCACCAAAAGCCTCTTTCATCTCAATCGCATATTCTGCCTTCAACTCATCGTCTAACAAGTCACATTTAGATAGCACTATCATGAATTTTTTATCGATCAATTCTGGATTAAAGGCAATCAATTCGTTGCGTAAAATATCAAACTCCTTTTTGATATCCGACGCATCTGCTGGGATAAGATAAAGTAAGACTGCGTTGCGCTCAATATGACGAAGAAAATAATGTCCTAAACCTTTTCCTTCTGCAGCGCCTTCAATAATTCCAGGGATATCTGCCATCACAAAAGAGCGATAGTCTCTGTATTCAACAATCCCTAAATTAGGTTTTAGGGTGGTGAATTCGTAGTCAGCAATTTTAGGCTTCGCCGAAGTAAGCACAGACAACAAAGTAGATTTCCCTGCATTAGGAAAGCCTACTAGCCCTACATCTGCTAAAACTTTGAGTTCTAGCGTAAGCGCTAATTCTTGTCCCTTAATTCCCGGTTGAGCATAGCGTGGCGTTTGACGGGTAGAAGATTTAAAATGCCAGTTTCCACGGCCGCCTAAACCACCTTCCAACAAAATGATCTCTTGATCTTTTTCTGTAATTTCTGCAATTATCTCACCGGTTTCTGTGCTTTTAATCAATGTCCCTAAGGGAACATCGATATAGATATCTTCTCCTTGCGCTCCTGAACTTCGGTTTTTACTTCCGTGTTCCCCATGTCCAGCAGAAAAGTGTTTTTTAAATTTAAAAGTATAGAGGGTCCACAAATTAGGATTTCCTCTTGCGATCACGTGACCTCCACGGCCGCCATCGCCCCCATCTGGACCTCCCTTAGTAATATACTTTTCACGGTGTAGATGTATAGATCCTTTACCCCCGTTTCCCGAAGAAATAAATAACTTTACATAGTCGACAAAATTCCCTTCGGTCATTGTTTATTGTTATAGTGAATCAATTGCAGTCATCAATCGCTGGGTGATCTCTTCGATCGAACCAATTCCATTGATACTGTGAAATTTATTTTGTTCTGTGTAGAACGCTCTTAAAGGAGCCGTTTTTTGATTGTACTCTTCAAAACGGTTGCGAATCTTTGCCTCGTCTTGATCGTCTGGGCGACCACTGGTTTCTCCTCTTTTTAATAAACGAGATACTAACTCATCGTCGTCTGCTTCTAATGCTACAGTGGCAGAAATACTCATCCCTTTTCGGCTTAAAAAGGCGTCTAAACTTTGTGCTTGTGCTTGTGTTCTAGGAAAACCGTCGAAAATAAATCCTTTGGCTTGCGGGTTTTTTTCCACTTCAGCCTCTAACATATTAATGGTTACTTCATCTGGAACTAAGTCGCCTTTATCCATATATGATTGGGCTAACTTGCCTAAATCAGTTGCGTTTTTAATGTTGTAACGAAAAACATCTCCTGTTGAAATGTGTACCAATTGGTAATGTGATTTTAAAAATTCTGCTTGGGTTCCTTTCCCCGCCCCAGGTTTACCAAAGAGGACTAAATTGATCATAGTTTAATATTTATGGTGGCAAAGATACCTAAAATAAGCCTTTTCTCTATTCCCGTTTACCAATCAAAGATATATCCGTATTTTTGCCAAAAAGATTTATGCAGTTTTTTTCTTCACAAGCAAAATTAGGCATCCTAGGTGGGGGGCAATTAGGCAAGATGTTGCTCTATACCACCCGTAAGTGGGACATCACTACACATGTGCTAGACCCTAGTGCAGACGCGCCTTCGCGTATCGCTTGTGATCATTTTGTTCAAGGGGATTTTAAAGATTATCAAACCGTTTATGACTTTGGGAAAGAGCTCGATGTTTTAACCATTGAGATCGAACACGTCAATACAGACGCCTTAAGACAATTAGAAAAAGAAGGGGTACAAACCTATCCTAATGCTGCAACCTTAGAATTAATTCAAAATAAAGGGGTACAAAAAGACTTTTATGCGCAGCATAATATTCCTTCTTCAGCGCATATGCGCTTTGAAAATTTATCCCTTTTACAACAGGCCATAGACACAGACAAACTGCATTTTCCTTTTGTTTGGAAAGCAGCTAAAATGGGCTATGACGGCAATGGTGTTAAAATCATCCGTCAAAGAGAAGACTTAGATTACTTGACCGATCAAGAAAGCATGGTCGAGGATCTTGTTCCCTTTACACACGAGCTTGCTGTAACGGTTGTTCGAAATCCTTCTGGAGAAGTGAAAACTTATCCTGTGGTCGAGATGGAATTTCATCCAGAAGCGAACCAAGTAGAATATGTTTTGTGTCCCGCTAGAATTGATGACAGCATTAAAGAAAAAGCCACCCAAATCGCCCTGCAAGTTTCTAATGCATTGAATCATGTAGGCCTTTTAGCCGTCGAATTATTTCTCACTGAAGAAGGCGATATTTATGTAAATGAGGTTGCACCTAGGGCGCACAATAGTGGACATCATACAATAGAAACTTCTATTACAGATCAATTTGAACAGCACATTCGTGCGGTCTTAGACCTTCCTTTAGGAAACACAGATCTTATTGTATCTGGAGTTATGGTCAACCTTGTCGGTGCAGAAGGACATACCGGCCAAGTGCACTATAACAATATTGAAACTGCTTTAAGTATGAAAGGAGTCACTCCGCATATTTATGGTAAAAAAGAGACCCGCCCCTTTAGAAAAATGGGACATGTCACTATCGTCGATCAAGACATCAATACAGCCCGTGAAACGGCAGAAAAAGTAAAACAACTAATCACCGTAATTTCAAACTAATGGTACAAGTAGGAATCATCATGGGAAGCGCATCTGACTTACCCGTAATGCAAGAAGCAATCGACATTCTAAAAGAATTAGGCATTGATTATGAGGTAGATATTGTCTCTGCCCATCGCACCCCAGAAAAAATGATGACCTATGGACAACAGGCCCATCAAAGAGGGATTAAAGTGATTGTAGCCGGGGCAGGAGGCGCAGCGCACTTACCTGGTATGGTCGCCGCAATTAGCCCACTACCTGTAATAGGAGTGCCGGTTAAATCGAGTAACTCTATCGATGGTTGGGACTCTGTTCTTTCAATATTACAAATGCCAGGCGGAGTACCTGTCGCTACGGTAGCCCTTAACGGAGCTAAAAATGCGGGAATCCTCGCTGCACAAATTATCGGGAGTTCAGATCAAGAAGTACTCGATAGAATCATTGCTTATAAAGAAGGCCTAAAGGCCAAAGTAATCGATTCATCAAAAAATTTAAACGCTTAAATCCAGTCCCTTGCAGAATCCACTTTTAGTCGATTTTTCGACCCCTTTTGAGACCCTTCCTTTTGATCAAATCAATACAGCAGATTTTCTTCCTGCTCTCGAAGCAGAAATCGAGAAAACAAAAGCTGAAATAGATCAAATCACTCAAAACCCAGTCCAACCCAGCTTTGATAACACAATTGAAGCCATGGAGAAAAGCGGGAAAAAACTGGGGATTATTTCTGGAGCCCTCTTTAACCTTAACAGTGCAGAGACCAGCAAAGCCCTACAAGAGGTCACCCAAAAGGCAGCCCCTATCCTTACTGCCTTGCAGAATGACATTAGATTAAATGAGGCATTATTCCAACGCATCCAAAAGGTGCACGATCAAAAGGACACTGCAGTACTCACGCCAGAACAAAAAACACTTTTAGAAAAAGAATATAAAGGTTTTGTGCGCAATGGCGCACTTCTTCCAGCAGAGAAAAAGGAAAAACTTAGAGCGATTGACCAAGAACTCGCTCAGCTAGGACTTCGCTTTGGCGAAAATGTATTAGAAGATTCTAATGCATTTTCACTACATATAAAAGAAGAAAAAGAATTATCTGGCTTACCACAAAGCGCCCTTGCCATGGCAAAACAAATGGCAGAGCACAAGTCATTAGAGGGTTGGTTATTTACACTTGACTACCCCAGTTATGTTCCTTTTATGACCTATGCTGACAATCGTGAATTGCGTAAAAAGATGAGTCTTGCTTTTGGAAAAAGAGGATTCCAGCAAAACGATCACAACAATGAAACGGTGATTCAATCCATTGTTCAACTTCGTTATCAAAGAGCTAATCTTTTAGGCTATGAGTCTCATGCGGCTTTTGTCTTAGAAGAGCGTATGGCCAAAGACGAATCAACGGTGCGCGATTTTTTAAATGACTTGAGAAATAAAGCATACCCCAAAGCAGAAAAAGAATGGGAAGAAATCAATGCTTATGGACAGCAAGAGTTAGGCTATAAGACCGTTGAAAAATGGGACTCTGCTTATATCTCAGAAAAGATAAAGCAAGCGCGTTTTTCTTTTAATGAAGAAGAACTCAAGCCTTATTTTGCCTTACCAAAGGTCACTGCTGGTTTGTTTAAAATTGTTGAGCGCTTGTATGGCTTAAGCTTTAAAATAAGAGAAGATATCCCGGTTTATCATTCAGATGTTCAAGCTTATGAAGTAACAAAAGACGGTGCATTTCACGCTGTACTTTATGCCGATTTCCACCCGCGTGAAGGAAAAAGAAATGGCGCATGGATGACCTCTTATCGCACTCAAAATCACGAACAACGCCCCCATGTTTCTATTGTTTGTAATTTCTCTCCCCCTACTGGAGACACTCCAGCTCTCCTTACTTTTAATGAAGTAACGACTCTGTTTCACGAATTTGGTCATGCTTTGCATGGAATGCTAGCGAATACACATTACGGATCATTAAGTGGGACAAGCGTCTTTTGGGATTTTGTTGAATTACCTAGCCAAGTATTAGAAAACTGGTGTTATCAAGCAGAAGCTTTAGCACTTTTTGCGCAGCATTATAAAACGGGAGAATTAATCCCAGCGCATTATATCGAAAAAATCATCAAGGCAGGGCAATTTCAGCAAGGACTTCAAACCTTGAGACAGCTCAGCTTTGGCTATTTGGACCTTTCTTGGCACAGTGAAAACAGCCTAGATATCAAAGGAATTAAAGCGCATGAAAAAACCATTATGGCGCCGTTTCAATTTACTAAAGATCACGAAGAAAACTGTATGAGCACAGCCTTCTCTCACATTTTCCAAGGTGGATATGCCGCAGGTTATTACAGTTATAAGTGGGCAGAAGTTTTAGATGCAGATGCTTTTGAACTCTTTTTAGAAAAAGGAATTTTTGATCAAGACACTGCCACAGCATTTCATGATCACGTCTTATCTAAAGGTGGGACAGAACACCCCATGACCTTATATAAAAGGTTTAGAGGTCAGGCCCCTAATCCACAAGCACTACTGAAAAGAGCTGGGTTAGTCAATTAATTTTTGGCCGCTTGCCAGGCCATATAACCCCCGTCAAGCTCATAGATTTTATCAAAGCCTAATGTTTTCATCGCAACCGCAGCACGGGCACTTCGGCTGCCAGCCTTACAATAAATCATCACAGGTTTTTCCTTGTCTAACTTGTCGATTTCAAAAGGGAAATTTAAAGAGGTAACAGATATGTTAATTGCCTTTGGGATTGCGCCATTTTCAAATTCTTCTGGGGTTCTTACATCAACAATGAGATAGTCGTTTTGCATGTTTGCTTCAAAATCCTCGACCTTTTGCAAAGTGCTAAAGTGCTGGATTAAAAGTAGTGGAAGAAGAAATATCGCTTTCATAGCTAAAGGGTTTTTATAAAATAGTAGAGCCAGCCTATGGCCGGAATTAATTCTACCCAAAATAAAGTAATATTCTCTGAACTCTCCTTCTTTACCACAAAAAGTGCGCATAAATAGACTGTCCCCATTAAAATAAAAGCTATAGGAGAAGCATTTGCAACCTTTGGAATTAACAATTCCATCCCAAAAAGCAAAAAGAGTAACGCAACGCCTAGCCACCTGGTTTTTGATTCCCCGATCAATTGTGGAATGGTTCCCAGTTCCTTTTGATCCATTGCGGCATCCCTAATTTCAAATGGAAGGGTGGCGATAAAGACCAAGATAAAACGCTCTAAGAAAAAAAAATAATGGGTGAAATTCCAAGAAACCAAATCAATCAATGGAAATACCGCTGTCAATAAAGTCCAGCACATGGCAACAATAAAAATCTTTAGCCCGTATTGATTGCGCAGGTTCCCAAATTTTGCATGGATCGGAACAGCATAAGCAACACAAAATAGGAAACAAATAAACAATAAAACTTGCCCTTGAAAAGACAACAAAAAGAAGATGTAGACAGAAGATAAAAAACCCAATATCCCTACAGGAATTAACACCTTATACAAGCCTAGTGTTGTCATTATCTTCTTTGGAAAGGGGTAATACTTTATCGCATTATAGCCTAAAAAGGCCAAAGAAAAAACTAAAACCCTATCCCTTAATGCACTGGCTGCACTCCACTGAAAATGAGTAATTTCAAAAAAACACAGAACCATTAAAGCGACATGGAAACTCGTCTTTATATAAACATCAAATAGATTGCGCAGGAATAGCATGCGCCAAAAATAGGCAAAGTGTTTATAAGTTTATCCTTAGGGTTAAAAACTTCGTCTTGTTTTAAATAAAATCTATTTTTACTTATAACAGTTTGATGTAAATTTGTTGAAAAAAGTAGCATATGTTTGCGAACAGACATTTAGGTCCTAATGAAAAAGAAATCGCTCAAATGGTTAAGACCATTGGAGTGAATGATGTTGCACAATTAATTGACGAAACCATCCCCAGCGATATTCGTCTAAAAGAAGCACTGGCACTACCAGAGGGCATTTCTGAATATGCTTTCCAAAAGAAAATTCTGCGATTAGCACAAAATAACAAGTTATTTGCCAACTATATTGGCATGGGGTATCACCCTGCGATTGTTCCCGCAGTAATACAGCGTAATATTCTTGAAAACCCAGGATGGTATACCGCTTATACGCCTTATCAAGCAGAGATTGCTCAAGGGCGTTTAGAAGCCTTATTCAACTACCAGACTGTGGTGGCAGATTTAACAGGAATGGATCTCGCAAATGCTTCTTTGTTAGACGAAAGTACGGCCGCTGCAGAAGCCATGAGTTTACTTTTTGCGGTAAGAAGCAGAGAACAAAAGAAACGCAATAGTCATCGCTTTTTCGTCGCTTCTTCTACCCTACCACAAACCATTGCTTTACTCAACACTAGAGCGAACCCTATTGGGGTGGAAATTGTCGTATGCGATATTGAGCAATACGAACTAGACGAGACCTATTTTGGTGCTCTTTTTCAATACCCTGGTAAACACGGAAACATCATTGATCTAGCCGCCCATATTGAAAAAGCGCAAGCCCTAGAAATAAAAACGGTGGTAGCAGCAGACTTATTTGCCTTGACCTTGCTCGAAGCACCTGGAAAACATGGTGTTGATGCCGTTGTGGGTACCACGCAACGCTTTGGTATCCCATTGGGATATGGAGGGCCACACGCGGCTTATTTCGCCACAAAAGAAGCCTACAAAAGAAATATCCCTGGACGAATTATCGGTCAAACAAGAGATATGGAAGGAAAGCCTGCCTTGCGCATGGCACTCCAAACAAGAGAACAACACATCAAAAGAGACCGAGCGACTTCAAATATTTGTACCGCACAAGTACTGCTTGCTGTCATGGCGGGAATGTACGCAGTATATCACGGTCCCGAAGGCTTAAAAAGTATCGCTTTAACTATTCATGAAAAAGCAAAAAAACTTGAAGTCGCTCTTGATAGTATCGGGATTGAACAAAGCAACACCCATTACTTTGACACTTTACAGATCAAAGTCGATGCGATAAAATTGCAAAAAATAGCCCTGGATAATGAAATCAATTTATTTTATCCAGACGATCAAACGGCTTGTATCTCCCTTAACGAAGCGACGACTGAGGAGGACTTCACTGCGCTTATCAATGTATTTGAAACGTATACCGGCAAAACAGCAGCCGTAATCATTAATAATGAAAATCGTTTACCTAGCGCGCAGTTCCGCCAAAGCAACTACATGACCCATCCGGTTTTTAGTTCTTACCATTCTGAGTCTGCTTTGATGCGCTACATCAAAAAGCTAGAACGAAAAGATCTGGCCTTGAATCATTCGATGATTTCTTTAGGGTCTTGTACCATGAAACTCAATGCTGCAAGTGAAATGCTCCCTTTAAGCTCCCCACAGTGGAATAGCTTGCACCCTTTTGCACCATTAGATCAAGTAAAGGGCTACCAAGAAGTCTTAGAAAACCTTACCCACCAATTAAACATTGTGACTGGTTTTGCTGCTACTTCTTTGCAACCCAACTCTGGAGCCCAAGGAGAATATGCCGGGTTAATGGTGATTAGAGCCTATCATCAATCGCGTAATGATCACCACAGAAATGTGTGTATAATTCCAGCTTCTGCCCATGGGACTAACCCAGCATCTGCAGTGATGGCAGGAATGAAAGTTATCGTGACAAAAACAGATGAACGCGGTAATATCGACTGGGAGGATATTCAAGAAAAAGCCATAGCAAACAAAGACAATCTTGCTGCTTTAATGATCACTTATCCTTCCACCCACGGGGTTTTTGAATCTAATATTAAAAACATCACCGCATTAATTCACGATAATGGCGGACAGGTTTATATGGATGGCGCAAATATGAACGCCCAGGTAGGTCTAACCAGCCCTGCGGCAATTGGTGCAGATGTTTGCCACCTAAATCTTCATAAAACTTTTGCCATCCCACACGGTGGTGGTGGACCAGGAGTAGGACCAATTTGTGTTGCTGCACATTTAGCACCTTTTTTACCCTCTAATCCCATTGTTCCTACAGGGGGAGAAAACGCTATTGAGGCAATTTCTGCCGCGCCATGGGGTTCTGCTTTGGCCTGCCTTATTTCTTATGGTTATATCGAAATGTTAGGTAGTAGCGGATTACAACAGGCGACAGAAATTGCTATTCTGAACGCCAACTATATCAAAGAGCGCCTTGACGGTGCTTATCCAGTGCTGTATACCGGCGACAATGGTCGCGCAGCGCATGAGTTAATCATTGATTTGCGCCCGTTTAAAGAAAAGGGTATTGAGGTAGTCGATGTGGCAAAACGTTTGATGGATTATGGATTCCATGCCCCTACTGTTTCTTTCCCAGTGGCAGGAACCATGATGATAGAACCCACAGAAAGTGAAGATATAGCAGAAATTGATCGCTTTTGTGAAGCCATGATTTCTATCGCTGCAGAGATAGCTGAAGAAGATTTTCATGACGAAAATAGTTTGCTAAAAAATGCGCCGCATACTTTAGCCATGGCGACAGAAGACGAATGGCGATTCAACTACAGTCGTAAAAAAGCACTTTATCCACTAGAATTTGTAAAGGAAAATAAATTTTGGCCTTCCGTTAGAAGGGTTGATGAAGCCTTTGGCGATCGTAATTTGATTTGCAGTTGCCCATCAGTAGAATCTTATTCAAATTAATGAAATTCAGTTATTTGCATTTTTATTTAGCAGCATAAAAGCCAAATAAGTGTCATTTGAACATCATTGACCTATTTTTGGCAGCGCGACTCGGTGAGAGGCTTGTGATATTTTTGATATGATCAAACTAATCTAATGAGCAACTTTATTTCTGGTACCGGAAGAGCAGTTCCAACTATCGTCAAGAAAAACAGTGACTTTGCTACAAGCAATTTTCTTGATGAGGAGGCGAATCCTTTCCCCAATGAAATCTCAGAAATCATTCAAAAATTCTCTTCCATTACTGGCATTGAAGAGCGACGTTATGCACCAGACAACATCAATTCGTCTGATTTGGCGGCAGAAGCAGGAGCAAAAGCCATTAGTGACGCAGGAGTTGACAAAGAAAGCATAGATTATATTATCGTTGCCCATAACTTTGGGGATACACCAGCGAATGCTAAACAATCTGAACCCTTACCCAGTGTTGCCTCTAAGGTCAAAACTATTCTAGGTATTGTCAATCCTAATTGTGTGGCTTATGACCTATTGTTTGGTTGCCCAGGATGGGTAGAAGGAATGATTCAAGCAAATGCTTTTATCAAAGCTGGTATTGCAAAAAGATGTTTAGTCATCGGGGCAGAAACCCTTTCAAGAGTAGTTGATCCAGTAGATCGCGATTCGATGATTTTTGCCGATGGTGCTGGAGCCAGTATCATTGAAGCTTCTAATGATCAAGCGGGTATATTGTCACATAAAAGCGTTACCTATACTTCGAATAACGAGATTGACATGCTTTACTATGATTGTTCTTATGATCCTAGTGATAAAAATAAATACATCAAAATGAAGGGACGAAAGGTCTATGAATTTGCCTTATCTCACGTTCCGCAGGCGATGAAAGCATGCTTAGATGAATCTGGTATTGAGATTGGTGATTTAAAGAAAGTCTTTATTCATCAAGCTAATATGAAAATGGACGAAGCCATCATTAAAAGGTTCTATCGTTTATATCGCACAGTTGTTCCAGAAGGCGTCCTTCCCATGAACATTCAAACACACGGAAACAGTTCTGTTGCGACCATCCCTACACTATATGATCAAGTGTTAAAAAACGAACTGGAATCACACCAGTTAAACAAAGGGGACATCATCCTTTTTGCAAGTGTAGGAGCGGGAATGAATATAAATGCGATCACTTACAAGGTTTAGTTAAAACCCTTTTTTAGAATCCAAAAATATTCAGGGCTTAAGTCCTTCAAATTACGTAATTTTAAGCATGATAAAATTGCTTGAACATATCGGAAGATATTTTCTCATGCTCCAAAGAACCTTTGGGAAATTCACCAAAGGAGCAGTCCTTAGAAAACTTATCGTTCGCGAAATTGACGACCTCATTATAGGCTCATTAGGTATTGTCGCCTTTATCTCCTTTTTTGTAGGAGGTGTAGTCGCCATACAAACCGCCATTAATTCTGACAATCCCTTATTACCAAAATACTTGGTAGGATTTGCCACAAGACAATCCATTATACTCGAATTTGCGCCCTCCTTCATTTCTGTAATTATGGCAGGAAAAGTGGGATCGTTTATCACCTCTTCCATTGGCACCATGCGAGTTACAGAACAAATTGATGCTTTAAAGGTAATGGGAGTTAACACTTACAACTACCTTATTTTTCCAAAGATTGTCGCAATGACCTTGTACCCATTTATCATCGTGATCTCGATGTTTCTGGGGATCTTTGGAGGCTATGTCGCCTGCATCACAGGAGGCTTCTCTGCCCATGCCGACTTTATCGAAGGGTTGCAGTTAGAATTCAATCCCTTTCACGTGACTTATGCCTTTATCAAAACCTTTTTGTTTGCCATGCTACTCGCTACCATTCCCGCTTATCACGGCTACTATATGAAAGGCGGAGCTTTAGGAGTAGGAAAAGCAAGCACTACCTCTTTTGTATGGACGAGCGTAGCCATTATTGTCATGAATTCTTTTGTTACTAATCTTTTATTGACCTAATGATAGCAGTAAACAACATTAGAAAATCATTTGACGGCACTGAAGTGCTCAAGGGGATCGATGCCAGTTTTGAAAAAGGAAAAACCAATCTAATCATTGGGCAAAGTGGCTCTGGGAAAACGGTTTTTTTAAAATGCATCCTGGGCTTACATCAAGTTACCGAAGGTGAGATCATCTACAATAATATTCCCTTTTCTAGTATGGATGAAAACGCCCAAACACTTTTAAGACAAGACATGGGAATGGTTTTCCAGGGGAGCGCTTTATTTGATTCGATGACGGTTGAAGAGAACGTTATGTTCCCAATGCAAATGTTTACAGAGACCCCTCAAGACGAGATTAGAGAACGGGCCAATATTGCCATTAACAGAGTAAACCTTGTTGATGCAAATCACAAATTACCTGCCGAGATTTCTGGGGGAATGAAAAAACGCGTGGCTATTGCTAGAGCAATTGTGATGAATCCAAATTATTTATTTTGCGATGAACCCAATTCTGGTTTAGATCCAAAAACGGCCATTTTGATCGATAATCTAATTCAAGAGATTACCCAAGAATATCAAATCACCACCATTATCAATACCCATGACATGAATTCTGTGATGGAAATTGGAGAAAAAATCATCTTCCTTAGAGAAGGATTTAAAAGCTGGGAAGGAACAAATAAAGACATCTTTAGAACAGATAACGAGGCCGTGACCAATTTTGTCTACTCTTCAGAACTGTTTAAAAAAGTGCGTAAGGTATACTTAGAAGAAAGCGAATAGCTAGGCGATTTCATCGCCAAATTGATCTTTTGCTTGAGCTCTTAAGTCTTTAACCGACTGATCTTCTCCTTTAGGGTAAATCAATAAAACTCCTTCTTCTTCTACCACAACAAAGTCTTTCAACCCTTTGACCACAATAACTTTCTCTTTAGAAGAATAGATCATATTCCCACTAGCTTGGTCTGAAATCAAATGCGCTTTGACGGTTACATTATCATCGTTAGTTTGCGCTAATTGTTCGTGTAAAGAAGACCAAGTACCCAAATCATTCCAAAGAAAAGTAGCCTTAATCATCACAATATTACTCGCTCTTTCAAGAATGGCATAGTCAATAGAAATGTTGTCTGCCTTAGGATATTGCTTTGCTAAAAAAGCTTGCTCTTGGGGGGTGTCAAAATAGGCTTTACCTTCTTCAAACAAGGCATGCATATCAGGTTGATGCTTCGCAAAAGCGTCCAAAATTGACGCACAAGACCAAACAAACATCCCTGAATTCCAAAAGTAATTCCCAGCAGATAAAAAAGCTTCAGCCTTTTCTAAAGTAGGCTTTTCAGTAAACTGATCGATGGCTGCTATTTGAGCAGACTTATCTTTTACCTCGAGATAACCATATCCAGTATGAGGGGAGTTTGGAGGAATCCCAAAGGTGAGCAACTCCTGCTCGCTTGCAGCTCTTTTAAGGGCTAATTGAACATCTACTTGATAAGCGTCTAAATGATCTATAAAGTGATCACTGGGCAAGACTAACATCGTCGCAGCGGGATCTTTGTGGTGTATTTTTTGCGCAGCATATAAAATACATGGCGCAGTATTTCTCATAACGGGCTCACAGATAATTTGATCTGATGAAAGCGCTGGAAGCTGTTGCTCAACTAGAGATTTATAGCCTTCGTTCGTAAGGATGTAAACATTTTCTTTTGGAACAATTCCTTCTAGGCGATCGATCGTTTGCTGTAATAAAGTTCTTCCTATTCCCGTTAAATCTTGAAATTGCTTAGGAAAGGAGGCTCTACTCGTTGGCCAAAAACGACTTCCTACTCCGCCGGCCATGATTAAAGCATAATAATGATTGTTTTCTTTCATTTAATGTTCAATTTGCTCCACTTCTGCATTAGGTTGAAAAAGATAGGCTTTCCCAGAACTTACTTCTTTGCAAACATATCGCTTTCTGCGTTTTTCACCTTTTTGAAAAACCCTGCCGTTGTCTAATTTAAATTTAGCTTCTAAAGGCAGTTCAAAGATAGCCTTTTTATGAGTGGAAGGATCATATTGTTTGAGGGCTAAGCCCAAATGGATATCTGTATCGCTACTCGCCTTTGGATTCATCATATGCCTGCCAAAGACTTCTAACAAAGGAGCAGGAAAAACCGAAGGAATTAAAAAAGGCTGTACGATAGTGTTAAAAGTATTTTTCCATTCTTTTCCATGCGGTGCAATGCGATAACCAAACGCTTGAAAAGCGAGGTGATGGGCAATTTCATGTAAAAGGGTGATTAAAAACCTATAGGGATTATCACTTTCATTTACGGTGATCTGTGTTTTACCCGAAGCTAATTTGCGAAAATCACCATGCTTTGTTTTGCGTTTTTTAACCACCTTAATCACAACAGGCTGATTGTTTAGCAGATCGTTTATCTTCTCTTGAGCTGCTATTGGGATATAGTTATTAAAGCTCATTGAAAATTATGGTGTGCTAGAAGAGACTTGTAAAACCTTTCCGTTGTAATACAACTGACCTGTCAAACAGAAATCTAATACATAGGTAGCGAAATCTTCTGCAGTTATAGGCGCGTCAAAACCTGGAAAAGCTTCTGCTAACATTTGTGTTTGAACTGCCCCTAGGGCCAAAGCGTTACATCGAGGCCCGCTTTCTTTAAACTCTTCTGCCCAGAGTTCTGTCAAGGTAATCACGGCTGCTTTACTGCTGCTGTAGATGGATAAACCTGGGAATTTAGCACTTCCTTGAATCCCACCCATACTACTTATGTTTACGATATGCCCGCTAGTATTCATTAATGGTAAAACCAAACGAGTTAGTTCTGCTAAACCGAAGACATTCACCTTATAGATTCGCTCATAAAGCGCAAATTTGCTCTCTCCTACTGGCGTATTCGTTAACAGTCCAGCGTTATTGAGCAAGACATCAATTTGGGTACCATCTAATTGAGCCACAAAATTCTCGATTTGCTCAGGCTCTGCTAGATCGACAGCATAAGGGTTTATCCTTTCAATACCTTTTAAAGCATCAATATTTCGAGATAGGGCAATGACTTGGTGCCCTTGCTTTGCTGCAAGAAGTGCAGTGGCATGTCCAATCCCTTTCCCTGCTCCTGTAATTAATAGTGTTTTCACGGTTTTTTTTTAAAGATAAAAAAACCCGCTCAATGGCGGGTTATTTCTATTGTTATTGCTTGCTTAAACAAGCATGGTTACTGGATTTTCAATATATCCTTTAAGGGTTTGTAAAAATAAAGACCCTGTTGCACCATCGACAGAACGGTGATCACAAGCAAGGGTTAATTTCATGGTATGACCCACTACAATTGCTCCATTTTTAACCACTGGCTTCTCTACAATTGCCCCTACAGAGAGGATCGCAGAGTTAGGCTGATTGATAATCGAGGTAAAGGTTTCGATACCAAACATTCCTAGGTTAGAAATTGTAAACGTACTTCCATCCATTTCTGCTGGGGTAAGTTTTTTATCTCTAGCTCTTCCAGCATAGTCTCTAACTTGCGCCCCTATTTGAGGGAGAGACAATTCGTCTGCAAATTTCACAACTGGTACAACTAAGCCATCTTCAACAGCTACAGCTACTCCCATATGCACGTGGTGATTTTTGACAATTTTGTCATCATGCCAACGCGAATTTACTTGCGGGTGCTGTTTTAACGCTTTGGCGGTAGCCTTTACAACAATATCATTAAAAGAAATCTTTGTATCAGGTACAGAGTTGTATTGTTGACGGAAAGCCATTGCATTTTCCATATCAAACTCCACGCTTAAATAGTAGTGTGGTGCATTGAATTTAGACGCAGCTAAACGCTTTGCAATGGTTTTACGCATTTGATTGTTGGGTACTTCTTCTGCCGACTCGATTCCTTGTGGCATAGCGGCAACACCACTTGCTGTCCCTTGATAATTTTCAATATCGCGCTTAACAATTCTTCCACCGTCTCCAGATCCTGGAACGTTGGCAATTTGAATCCCACGCTCTTCCGCAAGTTTTTTAGCAAGTGGAGAAGCGATTACGCGATCACTTGTGTTTTGTGTAGGAACTGGTGCAGGAGCTGCTTGCTTAACTGGTGCGGCAACTGGCGTTGCTGCTGGCGCAGGAGCAGCTACAGCTGCTTTAGGTGTTTCAACTACTGCAGGATCAGCGGCTTCTTGAGTAGAAGCAGATGCCGCAGCGATAGCTTGGTCCACATCTACATCTTTATCACCGATAATAACTAATAAGCTATCTACAGGTGCAGATTCTCCTTCTTGAATTCCAATATGTAACAGGGTTCCCGCATAAAATGCTTCGAACTCCATGGTGGCTTTATCTGTTTCAATTTCAGCGAGAATATCACCTTCATTAACTGTATCCCCAACTTTTTTCAACCAGGTGGCAACGGTACCTTCTTCCATGGTATCGCTCAAGCGAGGCATGGTAATTACTTCAACATTATCTGGCATAGTTGCTGCTGCAGTTGTTGTCTCTTGTGCTGGAGCAGCTTGTTCTTCAGTTGGAGCTGGAGCCTCTGCTGCTGGTGCACCGCCACTAAGGTGAGCAGAAATATCTTCTCCCTTTTCGCCGATAATAGCTAATAAAGAATCGACAGGAGCTGTTTCTCCTTCGTGAATTCCAATGTGCAAAAGTTCGCCTTCATAAAAAGCTTCGAACTCCATGGTGGCTTTATCTGTTTCAATTTCAGCTAAAATATCTCCTTCTTTCACGGTGTCACCTACTTTTTTGAACCATGTTGCTACGGTTCCTTCTTCCATGGTGTCACTCAAACGAGGCATGTTAATAATCTCTGCCATTACTAGCTTAGTTTATGTTTTAAAAATGGGTAATTAGGCTCTTCATATACAGCGTCATACATCACAGATTTCTCTGGATAAGGTGATTCTTCTGCAAATTTCTCGCATTCTGCTACTCGCGCTTTAACATCAACTTCAATGGCATTTAGCTCATCGTCGCTTAAGTACTTTTTCTCTACAATAATATCTTTTACCTGAGTGATAGGGTCGATATTTTTGTATTCTTCCACTTCAGCTTTTGTGCGATAGTGTTGCGCATCTGACATTGAATGTCCGCGATAACGGTAGGTTTTCATTTCTAAGAAAGTAGGTCCTTTCCCGTCTCGAGCGTGTTTAATTGCTTTGTCTAAGGCTTTCGCGACAGCGACTGGATCCATCCCATCGACAGGTCCACAAGGCATTTCATAGCCTAAACCTAACTTCCATATTTCTTGATGTGAGGCCGTTCTTGCAACAGAGGTTCCCATGGCATATCCATTGTTTTCAACAATAAATACAACAGGAAGTTCCCAAAGTGTAGCAAGGTTTAAGGTCTCGTGAAGTGATCCTTGACGCACGGCACCGTCTCCCATAAAACAAAGGGTTACTGCGCCAGTATTGTGGTATTTATCCCCAAAAGCCATTCCGGCTCCTAGTGGGATTTGCCCCCCTACAATTCCATGTCCACCATGGAAGCGGTGTTCTTTTGAAAAAATGTGCATTGATCCACCTAGACCATTTGAGGTTCCGGTAGCTTTTCCATACAATTCTGCCATAACGCGTTTTGGGTCCACCCCCATCCCAATGGGCTGAACGTGATTACGATAAGCAGTGATCATACGATCTTTTCCTAATTCCATGGCATGTAAAGCTCCCGCAAGGATAGCTTCTTGTCCATTGTAAAGGTGGAGGAATCCACGCACTTTTTGCTGGATATAGACGGCGGCAAGTTTATCTTCAAATTTGCGCCAGAACAGCATGTCTTTGTACCAATCTATATATGTCTGTTTGGTAATTTTCTTCATTCGTTAAGCGAGTGATTATGGTTTCTTTCAGCTACAAAAATACCACATTTTAGTGAGAAATCAGACAACAAAAAGAAGCTTAAAAGTTATTATCCTAAGAGAAAAATAAATCTTTTACTAATTCGAGGCATCGGTCAAGAGCTCTGGACTAGCAGAAAGATTAAATGTAAGCGAAAAACGCAGGGTGTTTTCGAGTGGGTTTCTAATCCTCGAGGTAGAAAATAAATAAGAGATATCAATGGTGGCAAAATCTAATCTAAAGCCTGCCCCTAAGGTTAAAAATCGTCTGGATCCCTTTTCTAAACTCTCGTTAAAGTAACCGGTTCGCAAGGCGAAAGAATCTTGAAAAACATATTCAACTCCTGTTGCCCAGGTGATTTCCTTTAACTCTTCGCTAAATCCATCTGGAGCGTCATTAAAAGATTCAAAAATACCTTTTAGAAAAGTAATATCTGGTTGTTGATAGCCCACAATTTCACCGTTTTCTGTCACTGCCACTGGAGAAGGGACCAATAGTTTATTGAGCTCAAAGTTAAAATTGAGCGCATTGTTGGCATCTAAAATTAAATCTAAACCACTTCCAATTCTAAGGTTGGTAGGGATAAAGTTTTTTTGGCCTCCTTCGTCATATTTTAATCGAGGTCCTATATTTGAAATATTCATTCCATAACGCATACGGCCTTTATTCTCTCCCAGATCAAAAACATCCCCGCGATAGAATCCAGCAATATCCACCCCTAAAGTATTCGCGGGGGTTGCATCTAGATCGGTAGAAAGTTTTAAATCAGAACGGATAAATCTACCTGCAACTGCAAGCGAGAATTTCTCATTTAATTTTAATCCATATGAAACATCAAGGGTAAGCTCATTAGGGCGTTCAATCCCCTGTTGTATGATGGTGTTTGCTACTAAGTCGTTAAATTGAATGTCTCCTAGACTAAAGTATTTTAAACTTGCCCCCCATGCACTGCGCTCCGTGTTTTTTGTAAAATAAGTAATATTAGCCAGAAAAATATCATCTACTAATTTGCTTAAATAAGGTGTATAACTCACTCCTAATCCTTGACTTCTTTCTGCAAAAACATATTTTGCAGGATTCCATTGTTGGGAATAAACATCTGCGGATGTAGCCACCCCTAATTCTCCCATTCCAGCAGATCGTGCATCTGGGGTAATAAGTAAAAAGGGGACTCCAGTCGTTATAACACGACTGTCGTTTTGCCCTGAAACAGATAAAGCTGTTACAAGCGCTAAAAGATTTAGGTATAAGTAGAACCTCTTCAAGTAAATTGCGTTTAAATCTATTGTGTTATAACGCAAGAAATCTCCTTTTCTTATGCGAAATTTCAACAATTTATACGGGATGAAAAATTTTTACAATAAATCGATAATGACTGCGTTATATAGTCATATTGTAGTGCGTCAAAATAGTTTGGCTTACATCAATATTTTGTATATTGCACTAATTAATAGCGGTATAGAATTGTAAACGATAAAGTATGAACGTTAAGGTTATTTCAAAATTTACGCTTTTTGCTGTTTTAGGGGCATTTATTTTTTCTTCTTGCGGAAGAAATAATCAATCTAGAGCAACAGGATGGTCCATCAACTCAAAAAAAGGTGGATTCCAATACAACGTCGAATTTGAAGATCAAGAAACAGGACCAGGTTTGGTGTTTATTGAAGGAGGAACTTTTACCAAAGGACAAGTACAGGATGATGTTATGCACGACTGGAACAATTCTCCCACACGTCAACACGTGATGTCCTTTTATATAGACGAAACTGAAGTAACCAATCTAATGTATTTAGAGTACCTTGACTGGTTGCAATTTGTTTTTCCAAAAGAGAATGAACAATATAAATTAATCTACCAAGGCGCTTTACCAGATACTTTGGTTTGGAGAAGTCGTTTAGGATATGTTGAAGAATTAACTACTAACTATTTGCGCCATCCTGCTTATGCAGAATACCCTGTGGTAGGAGTAAACTGGATGCAAGCCGTTCAATTTGCCGAATGGAGAACAGATCGTGTAAACGAATTCATCCTTGAACGCGAAGCCTATTTAGAAAAAGACACCCGTTACAATACAGACGTCATTGACGCGAATAGCACCTTTAGTACAAGTGCCTATCTCAAAGTTCCTGAACTGACTTATGGAGGGAAAATTGATAGTATTGCTGGTAAGAATGGGAAAGTCAAAAAAGATACTACAGAGGTAAACAACTTTGCCGGAGTAGAAAAAGGTATTTTACTTCCCTCTTATCGCCTACCCACAGAAACTGAATGGGAATATGCCGCATTAGCCCTTGGGGGAGAAAGAGAATACAACGCTTACAGAGGTAAGAAGAAATATCCTTGGTCTGGAGAATACACTCGTTCTGACGAAAGAAGAACCGAAGGAGACCAATTAGCCAACTTTAAACTTGGAAAAGGAGATTACGGTGGAATCGCTGGATGGTCAGACGATGGCGCAGATATCACCATTCAAGTAAAAGCTTATCCACCAAATGATTTTGGGGTATATGATATGGCAGGAAATGTTGCCGAGTGGGTTTCTGATGTGTATCGTCCTATTATAGATGACGAAGCAAGTGACTTCAACTACTACAGAGGGAACGTTTACCTTAAAGAAGTTATCGGGGAAGACGGGAAAGCACAAGTTATTTCGCCTGATCAATTGGTCTATGACACCCTACCAAACGGGAAAGTATTATTAAAGCGTATTCCTGGACAATTACAACAACAAGAAGTCGACGAAGAAGAAACCTTTTTAAGACAAAACTTTACTCAATCTGACAATAGAAATTATCGCGATGGAGATGTTTCGTCTTCTCGTTTATTCGAAGATGTTCAAGGAAAAACCGACGAGGAAATCGCTAGAGATTACCCTGGATCAACTGCCATGTACGATGCACCTAATACTCCTGGTGTCACAAATGAAAACGGCGTTAGAAAATACAACAAGGACAAGTCGAATAAGAAAACTAGTTTAATTACAGACGAAGTTAGGGTCTATAAAGGTGGATCTTGGAAAGATAGAGCTTACTGGTTAGATCCAGCACAAAGACGATTCTTACCCCAATATATTGCGACAGATTATATCGGCTTTAGATGCGCCATGACCCGATTAGGGTCCAAGAGCAAAAACAAAAAAACTGCTCGACACAAAAGAAGAGGTTAACATAAAATTAAAGGCATTTTCGAATGCCTTTTTTTACATATGAATATTGCTGAATTACACCAAATCTTTTTAAGCTGTAAGACCGTTTCTACAGACACTAGAACCCTTCCAAAAGACAGCCTTTTTTTTTGCCTTAACGGTGAAAACTTTAACGGAAACACTTTCGCTAAAAAAGCATTTGAGCAAGGCGCCTCTTATGTAGTATATGACGATGAAGGATACACTCCAGAACATGAAAACGCAATTCTAGTCGAAGACAGTCTCGCGACTTTACAAGCCCTCGCGCAATTTCACAGAAAACAATTTGACATTCCTGTAATTGGATTAACTGGATCAAATGGGAAAACCACCTCAAAAGAATTAATTAAAGGTGTCCTTGAACAAACCTTTAAAGTTGTCGCCACAAAAGGGAACCTCAACAATCATATCGGTGTTCCACTCACTTTACTAAACATAAAAAAAAGTACAGAAATTGCCTTGATTGAGATGGGCGCAAATCACTTAAAAGAAATCGCCTTTTTAGCTCAGCTCGCCGCTCCCACAATGGGGTACATCACTAATTTTGGCAAAGCTCATTTAGAAGGTTTTGGCAGTCTTGAAGGGGTTGTAAAAGGAAAAAGTGAGTTATACGATTACCTAAAAGAGAACAAAGGCATTGCTATTGTCAATGGGGATGATCAAAAACAAATGCAACAAAGCGAAGGTCTAAATCGTTATATTTTTGGCTTCGCCAAAAATGCTCAAAATCATCTTAGCAATACAGTTAATGAGGCGGGATACTGCACCGTCAAAACTGGGGATACCACCATTACATCTCAACTTACAGGAACCTACAATTTTGACAATATCAATGCAGCAGTCACCATAGGCGAATATTTTGAAATCCCCCTCTCAAAAATTCAACAGGGAATAGCCGCTTACTGCCCCAGCAACAATCGCTCTCAATGGATTAAGACAACAAACAACAACATCCTTCTAGATGCCTATAATGCTAACCCAACAAGCATGTCGGCTGCTATTAAATCCTTTATTGATGTTGACGATAAGGCGAAACTTGTCATTTTAGGAGATATGTTAGAATTAGGGCAATATGCCCAAAGTGAACATCAAGCCATCGTCGATACCCTTAAAGAAAGTAGCATTCACGATGCTATCCTAGTGGGAGCCTTATTTGGCACTACAAACGCTGAAGGCTTTAAATGTTTTGACAACACTGAGTCAGTAAAAAAGCACTTAGAAAAACAAGCTGTTAAAGATCATACGATCCTGATAAAAGGATCTAGAGGAATTGCCTTAGAGCAACTCCTCGATCTCTTATAAACTATTCTGTTATTTCAAAGTATTTTACGGCTTTAAAAGCAGACAGCTCAATGGCTTCAACTTCTTTTTGCAACGCCTCCCAATTATTTTTATAAAAATCATTGACTTGCTCAACAGCGTCTTTAGTGGCTGTATTAGCGTGTTGTATTAAAACCTCTTCTGTTGTGGTAATCCCGTTAGGACGGGAGTAAACATAGCGTCTTGCAGCACTAATTCGCGTCATCACCGTTTGTTCTGGATTGCGCACTATCCCTTGACGTTTGTCTTCTTTGCCTAAAAATAGATCGATCAAATGGCTAATTTCTTTTGAAGCATCTTTGCACTTATCAATGGTTGTCTTATACGCCACACTATCTTGTTTTTGAATTCTTTGTTGATAGTCTTTAAGGGTCGCTTTTGATTCGACTAATTGAGCAACTGCTTTTGCGGCTAAATCGGTTAAAGCTTCTAATTGTTTTGACGCTTCGTACTGCTTTTTTAAACCTTCGATTGATGTCTTAATACGGGGATCTGTTTTAACTTGAATCTCAACTACATTACTCACCGTTGCTGAAGATAATACCGCTTTATATGTTCCTGGTAGTACACCTACTCCACTGTGTTCTCGCTTAGATTTACTAGGCTTACGTCTAGGGCGATTAACACCACTTTCGTCCATATTCCAGTACCAGCGATGCAGGCCAGTTTCCTTCGGCGCTTTGCGCCTTAAAGTTCTTATCAATCTTTCTCCATCAAATATTTGAAGGCTTAATGAATCTTTTTTCTTTTCGTCATCATCTTGATCAGCTGCAGTGTAGAAATAAGTGAACATTGCCCCGTATTTTCTATTCTCGCCGTGATACATTGCATCTGCCCCAAAACGGGACCCCGTGGGCTGTTGATAGGCCGCTTGATAGGCGGTAGGCGGAGTAAACAAATGGTTGGCTTTATTCGCAATCTCCTTTTGCTGCGCTAAAGTACGCAGAGGACGAATATCGTCTAACACCCATGCTGCTCTTCCAAAAGTCCCGATAATTAAATCGTGCTCTCTGGGATGAATGACTAAATCTTTTGTCGAAACCGTAGGGAACACTTTTGGGTCCATTTTTATCCATTGTTCCCCAGCGTTTGTCGAATAGTAGAGCCCATCGTCTGTTCCTAAAAACAATAGGTTTTTTGTCACTGGATCTTCGACTATGCTCAATGTATAGCTTTCTACATCTTCTGCGTTGACAATACGCTTCCAGGTTTTCCCATAGTTGGTTGTTCTGTAAGCATAAGGAGTGTAATTAAAGCGTCTGTAATCATTTGCGACTAATAAGGCTTCGCCTTTATTCTTATTCGAAGCTTTTATTTGTGTGATCCAGCTTCCTGCGGGTAAGCCCTTAAGGCCTTTTGTAACTTCATTCCATGATTCTCCACCATTTTGAGTGAAATGGACTCGCCCATCATCAGAAGCAGCCCACAACATATTTTCTTCTACCGGTGAAGGCTCGATAACAAGTAATGTACAGTGATTTTCTGCTCCAGTTGCATCTAAGGTTAATCCACCGCTTTCGCCTTGTTTTTGTTTCTCTGGATCATTTGTCGTTAAATCTGGTGAAATCACCTCCCAGGTCAAACCTTTATCGGTGCTTTTGTGGACAAATTGACTTCCAAAGTAAACCGTGCTATGATCAAAAGGGTCTTGTCCTATAGCGGCATTCCAATTGAATCGCAAACGCACTTCTGGATCTGGGTGTGTAGGTCTAACCAAATAATTATTCCCCGTTTTCCAGTCATAACGGGAGACATAGCCTTGTTGACTCATGGCATAACCATATCGAGAATCGTCGAGATCGGGCACAACATCAAAGCCATCCCCAAAGGCAATTTCTTGCCAGTAAGAATTTCGGATACCTTGTACACGCCAAGTGTAGGCAGGTCCTCTCCATGAACCATTGTCTTGCATTCCACCATAAACATTATAGGGGATTTCATTGTCCACACTAATGTGATAGAACTGAGCTACCGGAATGTTGCCTACAAAACGCCATGATTTTCCACCGTCTCTGGTGATGTTTAAGCCACCGTCGTTTCCATCAATCATAAAGTCTCCATCTTCTGGATGAATCCACCAGGCGTGATGATCTGGGTGGACTCCATTACTCACTCCATAGGCTGGCATGAGTTGCGAAAAATTCTTCCCTCCGTCTTCAGAAACATTGACATAAGTAAAGACAGAATACAAACGATTTTCATTTTCTGGGTCTACACGGATGTCAGAATAATAAAAGGGTCTGTTTCCAATGTCATTTTTATCATTGACTTTATTCCATTTCTCGCCTCCATCAACAGACTTGTAGAGGGCGTTCTTTTTGGCCTCAACGAGGGCATACACAATATTGGGTTTATTTTTTGCGATAGCTAAGCCTATACGGCCTAATTCCCCTTTAGGCAAGCCGTCTTCTTCTGTTTTTTCTTTCCAGCTTTCTCCCCCGTCATAAGAGACAAAAAGACCGCTGCCCCCTCCCCCAGAGTTAAAGAACCATGGATCGCGCTTGTGTTCCCACATAGCCGCGATTAATTTGTTTGGATTCGTGGGATCCATGACTAGATCTGCCGCGCCAGTTTTCGGGTTTTGGTATAAAATTTTCTTCCATGACTTACCACCATTAATTGTTTTATAGATTCCACGCTCTGGATGAACTCCCCATGGCGAACCTATTGCAGCTACATAAACCGTATTGGGCTGCGTAGGGTCGATAATAATACGATGAATATGACGGGTGTTTTCAAGCCCCATCGACTGCCAAGTTTTCCCGCCGTCTAGGGATTTATATATGCCATAACCTCCATTGAGGCTATTTCTGGGATTCCCTTCTCCTGTTCCTACCCAGATGACATCTGGATTAGATTGCTGTATCGCTAAAGCTCCAATCGAAGCCGTTAGTTGATCATTAAAAATAGGGGTCCAGTCAATTCCGCCACTCATGGATTTCCAAACCCCTCCAGAAGCAGTTCCTACATAAATGATATCTGGCGAATTGCTAACCACATCGATAGTGGTTACACGTCCACTCATTCCACCAGGTCCAATATTTCGCGCCGGAGTGTTTGTTAACCACTTTGGAGATATTTCTTGTGCAAAAGAAGTTATGCACAAAAGAAAAAGAGAATAAAATAGATGCTTCATAGTATTTAAATATCGCAACAAGATATAAATTCTACACTTTGCATTGATGCAAACCCAAAAAAAAGCCCTTCTCTAAGAAGGGCCTTTAAACAAACAAGTAAATGTAATTATGATGTTATTACAATAAGTTCAGCTTGCGCATAAATTTTTTGTTGCATTTTGGCAATTTCCATTGGGCGGTATCCATCTACACCTACCGTGCTTAGTCTAGCCCCTAGTCTTACCAGATGGTT
>JBDNAJ010000067.1:0-2782 GCA_039768455.1 Candidatus Arcticimaribacter sp. | reverse complement strand
GCGATCAAAGAAAACATTGTTCCCCCAACAATTAATCATCAAACACCCGATGAGAATATAGATCCAAAGCTCAATTTTACTTTTGGCGAAGCCCAAAAAAGAGAAGTAAAAGTGGCGCTTTCCAATACATTTGGATTTGGAGGACATAATGCTTGTGTTGTTTTTAAAGAAATTGACTAAATTGCTGTGTGCAATTTTTTCCTAAAATTTGGTCAAAAGAAAAAGGGAATCCATCTTTGGATGAAGCCTTAAAAGAAATCATAGGCTATAGCCCTAAAAACAAGGCCCTTTTTAAAACTGCTTTTACGCATCGTTCTGTCAACAGTAAAAACGAAGATGGTGTTTATGTAAATTTTGAACGCCTTGAATTTTTAGGAGATACTGTGATTGATACCGTTGTGGCACATTTTCTCTACTGCGAACTCGATCAAGATAATGAAGGAGAACTCACAAAGATGAAATCTAAGATTGTGAGCCGTGAAAAACTCAATTTCATCGGAAAAGAATTAGGCCTACTCGACCACTTATTTTGCACAGGAGGCAAAGATAACTTTGGCGACGACATCAATGGGAATATACTCGAAGCCCTGATAGGGGCTGTCTTTGTTGATAAAGGCTATGAACGCTGCAAAAAAATAGTTTTTAAAGTAATCTTAGACCCTTACATTTCTCTCAACGATGTGAAAAAAGAAATCATTTCCTATAAAAGCGTTTTGATTGAATGGGGACAAAAAGAAAAGCAAAACATTCAATTCTTAACCGAAAAAGAAGACAGTAAAGATGCCACGATCAATTATTACTGCAAACTAATGTTGAACGATGAACTATTGATTAAAACCCGTGAAGTGTCAAAGAAAAAAGCCGAAGAAAAAGCTGCGAAAAGGGCCTATAAAGTAATGAGAATCAAAGATCAAATTTAGGTTAATTCTAAATTTGTCCACTATTTTATTGTAAATTTACGTCGAATTAAACAGCTCTTTTTAGGAGAAGAGTATGCGACAGAAAAAAATTGATTTAGCTACTGAGTTTGAAGATCAAGACAACATCGATCTTTATGCAATACATAGCCCGTCAGAAGATTTTTTTCTAGCTTTTCAATTAAATAAAACTTTGGGAACTAAATTTAAAAACGTAACGGAAAAAATTGAGCCTGATTTAAAGGTTCCTTTTTTTAGCCGCTTTATAAGCGAACTAAGTTCTGTCGATGCACCATGGGAATTGATTGCTAATCATTACAATTATCCTTCAATGATAAAAGAAGAAAATCAATTATTTACCACTCAAGTTGAAAAGCAAGTTAGTTTAATTCCTAGTGTGTCAAAAGTGGATTACTTCTTAAAAGTTCCAAAGAACAATTTCACTTTAGATCATTTATCTCAATTGCAAAATCTCAATGAAATTCAAATGGTTTATCCCATTTTTGAAACCAAAATAAAACAAAATCCAAATTTAATTTTTGACTAATGCCAAAAGGAAAAAAAACAAAAATTGTTGCCACTTTAGGACCTGCCTCTTCTAGTAAAGAAGTCATCGAGAAAATGATGCATGCAGGCGTAAATGTGTTTCGCATCAATTTTTCGCATGCCGATCATGACGATGTCGCAGAACGCATTAATATCATTCGCTCTTTAAGTGAAAAACACCAAACATATACCTCTATTTTAGCCGATCTTCAAGGACCTAAATTAAGGGTGGGGGTCATTGAAGAAGGAGCTATTGTTGAACCAGGAGATACCGTTGAATTTATCACAACTGAACCTTTTGTAGGAAATGCAAAGCAAGCCTACATGACCTATCAACGTTTCCCAAAAGACGTAACTGCCGGAGAGAAAATTCTTCTAGACGACGGAAAGCTTATTTTTGAGGTTGTCGCAACAGATAAAAAAGAAAAAGTCACCACAAAAGTTTTACAAGGTGGACCTTTTAAATCAAAGAAAGGCGTCAACCTTCCAAATACTAATATTTCGCTTCCAGCCTTGACAGAAAAAGATGTTGAAGATGCCATCTTTGCCATCAAACAACAAGTAGACTGGATCGCCCTTTCTTTTGTGCGCAATAGTGACGATTTAATTGGTTTACAAAAATTGATTGAAGAGCACAGTGACCATAAAATTCCTATTATTTCTAAAATTGAAAAGCCAGAGGCCTTAGAAAACATCGATAAAATCATCGCTTATTCTGACGGTTTAATGGTTGCTCGTGGAGATTTAGGGGTAGAAGTTCCAGCTGCAGAAGTTCCTTTGATCCAAAAGCAATTAGTCAACAAAGCTAAAAAAGCTAGAATACCCGTAATCATTGCTACTCAAATGATGGAAACCATGATCGATAGCCTTACTGCTACAAGAGCAGAGGTGAACGATGTGGCCAACTCTGTTATGGACGGTGCAGATGCAGTGATGTTATCTGGGGAGACCTCTGTGGGGAAATACCCGGTACAAGTTATTGAAACAATGACCTCTATTTTGAAAAGTGTAGAAAACTCTGATTTAATTCAAGTACCACAATCACCTCCATCAATACGCACGAAACGATTCATTACAAAATCTATCTGTTATCACGCCGCATTTATGGCAAATGAAATTGATGCAGCTGCTATTTGTACTTTGACAAATAGTGGGTATACCGCTTTCCAGATCTCTGCATGGCGTCCTAAAGCGCACGTATTGGTCTTTACATCAAATAAAACGATCCTTTCTCAACTCAACCTATTGTGGGGAGTGAAGGCCTTTTATTATGATAAGTTTGAAAGCACTGATAAAACTGTAGAGCAAGTCAATGCTAT
>JBDNAJ010000066.1:0-9980 GCA_039768455.1 Candidatus Arcticimaribacter sp. | reverse complement strand
AGTGGACGGAGAAACAAACATGGGCTTAATTACAGATATCAAGCAGGAATTACGTAAAGTAAATGCCTTAAAAATCAACTACACTACTCGTGTAGGAGATTATACGCAGAATATGAATTAGTTCATTTGATGAAAAGTTAAAAGCATCCGTCTTTAGGCGGGTGCTTTTTTTTTACCCTAATTTCAGTAAAATTGTACCTTCGCTTTATGCAAAAGTTCTTCTTTCTCTTTTTTTTATTAAGTGTCTACTTTGTTTCAGCTCAAGTAAAAGACAGCCTTAGTTATAGAGAAGATCAGCTGTATGTCGATCTCAATCTAGGAATACAGTTCAATGACATTAATGGCTTTAAACAGAATGGCTTTTCGCGAAGCATCCACATTGGTGCATTACGTGATTTCCCTATTTCTGATAAGGGAGACAAAGCTGTTGCAATAGGATTGGGCTATGGTTTTGTTCGCTTAGTGAATAATATCAATGTTGAACAAGTCCAAAATGGCTATCGCTACAGCATCCCTGAAGTCCAAAGAGCCCTGCGGAATGTCTTTACTTATCATCAATTACAATTACCAGTAGAGTTGCGCTGGAGAACGTCTACGCCGCAAGACTATGCCTTTTGGCGTGTCTATCTTGGGTATCGTTTGAGTTATCAATTTGGTGCCCAGTATAATCCTTTTTTTGGTAGAAAGTTTTCTTTAGAAAATCAATTGAATGAATTGCAGCACAGCATCGGTATTGCTATGGGATTTAATACCTGGAATTTAAGATTTGATTATAGTTTAACCCCTTTACTCAAAGAAGAGGCTACGGGTGCTCAAAATCAATTAAAGGTTTTTCCTGTACAAGTAGGCTTGATTTTCTACCTCTTATAGTTCTTTTCTCAATCGCGCGACAGGAAAGTTCATTTGCTCTCTGTATTTAGCGACTGTTCGCCTTGCAACCTTATAACCTTTTTCAAGTAAACCCTTAGACAAGGCGTTATCTGCAAGGGGTTTTTTCTTGTCCTCTTCTTCTATAAGGGTGCGTAAGATTTTCTTTATTTCTAGGGTTGAAACTTCTTCTCCTTCTGCATTTGTAAGCGACTCTGAGAAAAAGGTTTTCAGCAATTTTGTTCCATAAGGAGTATCGATATATTTACTGTTTGCTACCCTAGAGATAGTCGAGATATCCATGTGGATTTCATCCGCAATATCCTTTAATATCATGGGTTTTAAAGAACGTTCATCTCCTGTTAAGAAGTAATCATATTGATGATTTACAATAGCCTCTATGGTAAGTTGAAGCGTTTGTCTTCGCTGCTGTATCGCATCGATAAACCATTGGGCAGCATCGAGTTTTTGCTTGATAAATTGTACGGCTTCTTTCTGGGCTTTTGATTTTTTAGAAGCTTCTTTATAGCCGCGCAGCATGTCTTGATAGCCAGAAGAAACATGTAACTCTGGGGCATTCCTCCTGTTGATACTTACTTGTACGTTACCATTTTCTATGGTTAAAATAAAATCAGGAACGATATGGGTGTTTTGAAAAATACCAGACATTGCTCCTCCTGGTTTAGGATTCAGTTTTTCAATTTCTGCAAGACCCTCTTTAAGTAAGTCTTCGTCTACATCAAACTTATCTTGCATCTTCTTAAAATGCTTTTTCGAGAAGAGTTCAAAAGTTTCGTTGATGATTTTTCTGGCAACAATGATCGATAGAGTCGTTTCTTTTCTTTCTAATTGAAGTGCCAGACATTCTTGTAAATCTCTTGCCCCCACTCCGGCTGGATCAATCGATTGTACCTTTTTTAGTACAGCTTCAACGGTTTCTATTTCAACGATGATTCCTTGTGTAAAAGCCAGATCGTCGATTAAATCCTCAAGTGCACGACGCAAGTACCCGCTTTCGTCAATACTCCCTACTATAAACTCTGCGATGGTTCTTTCTTCTTCGGTAAGAATAAGTGATCCTATCTGTAGTTGAAGTGTTTCATGGAAACTAATGCCGCCAGAAATAGGGGTGCTTTTATCTTCATCATCTGCGCTATAATTATTTGTATTGAGCCGGTAAGAAGGAATCTCATCGTCACTTAAATAGGCATCTATATCGATGTCTTGGGTATCAATAACATCGTTGTTATCCTCATACTCCTGGTCATAAGTATCCTCTGCATTTTCTTCTTTACCACTCTCTAGTGCAGGATTTTCTTCCAGTTCATTTTGAAGTCGCTGTTCAAAATCTAAGGTGGGAAGTTGAATCAACTTCATTAACTGAATCTGCTGTGGAGACAGTTTTTGAGCGAGCTTTAATTGAAGTTGTTGTTTTAACATAATAAGTTGGGTCTTATCTAAAGATAAGAAAACTTAAATACTTGCTAAAAAGCAGCGTTTTGAGGGGTTCGTGGAAAAGGAATAACATCTCTAATATTCCCCATACCTGTAGCGAATAAAACCAAGCGTTCAAAGCCTAGTCCAAAGCCACTATGCGGTGCTGTACCAAACTTGCGTAAGTCAAGGTACCACCACAGTTCTTCTTCTTCGATTCCCATCGCTTGAATGCGTTCTTTTAGAACATCTAAACGCTCTTCTCTTTGAGAACCACCAACTATCTCACCAATCCCTGGGAAAAGGATATCCATGGCCCTAACAGTCTTACCGTCTTCGTTTAAGCGCATGTAAAAGGCTTTGATTTTTGCGGGATAATCAAATAATATCACCGGAGTTTTAAAGTGTTTCTCTACTAAGAAGCGTTCGTGTTCACTTTGCAAGTCAGCTCCCCATTCATCAATAGGATAGGTGAATTTTTTCTTCTTGTTGGGTTTACTATTTCTTAGAATATCAATGGCTTCTGTATAGCTCACACGTTTAAAATCGTTTTCAACGACAAAGTTGATTTTTTCCAGTAAGCCCATTTCAGAGCGTTCTAATTTAGGTTTGGTACTTTCTTCTTTAGCAAAGCGTTCGTCTAAAAAAGCTAAATCTTCTTGGCAATTGTCAAGCACATAGCACAAGACACTTTTGATGAATTTTTCGGCTAGATCCATATTGTCGTCTAGGTCAAAAAAGGCCATCTCTGGTTCGATCATCCAGAATTCTGCCAGGTGTCTCGTGGTGTTGGAGTTTTCTGCTCTAAAGGTAGGACCAAAGGTATAAACCTCTCCTAATCCCATGGCATAGGTCTCTGCTTCTAATTGACCAGAAACGGTAAGGTGTGTTTCTTTCCCAAAAAAGTCTTTTTGAAAATCTACTTCTCCCTCCTCGTTTAAAGGTGGGGTTTTAGGGTCTAATCCACTTACGCGGAACATTTCTCCTGCTCCCTCTGCATCACTCCCTGTGATGATAGGCGTATTGACATAATGAAAGCCTTCTTCTTGGAAGAATTTATGCACCCCAAAAGACAAGGCTGCTCTAACCCGCATCACAGCACTAAAGGTGGCAGTACGTACCCGTAAGTGCGCCTTTTCGCGTAAAAACTCAAAGCTGTGTTTTTTAGGCTGAATGGGGTATGCGTCTGGATCTGCCGTTCCATAGACGTGAATATCGTCTACTTGGATTTCTGCAGTTTGCCCTTTTCCTTGACTTTCTACATAGCTTCCAGTAATTTTTAAAGCAGCACCAGTAGAAATGTTTTTCAATAGACTTTCGTCAAAATTTTCAAAATCGACTACACATTGAAGATTGCCTAAAGTAGAACCGTCATTTAATGCGATAAATCGATTCGCTCTAAAGGTTCTTACCCACCCTTGAACGCTTACCGTTTGTCCTTGTGGTGTTGTGGCTAATAGTGCTTTTATTTTAGTTGACATATTGAAAATTTTGTGCAAAGATAATGTTTAACGTTTATTTATTTTTCTTTCCTTTTCCCTTTTCATTTTCAGAAGGCTCGACGATTTGAATCTTTGGTTCTTTTAGAACCTCCTTATTCGCTACTGTATCTTTTAACGATATCAATAGAGAGGGGAGCAGGATTAAATTTGCCAGCATGGCAAAAAGAAGGGTCATCGAGATAAGTCCCCCTAGCGCGACCGTCCCGCCAAATTCTGAACTCATAAAGACTGAAAAACCAAAAAATAAAACAATCGAGGTATAGAACATACTCAAGGCTGTTTCTTTTAAGGCAGCATAGACAGAGCGTTGTATTTTCCATTTTGAATCAATCAACTCCTGACGGTATTTTGCTAAAAAGTGAATGGTATCATCCACAGAAATCCCAAAGGCTATACTAAAGACCAAAATAGTCGATGGTTTTAAAGGAATTCCTAAAAAGCCCATCATCCCTGCGGTAATCAATAAAGGCAGTAAGTTTGGAATAAGCGAAATAATGATCATTTTAAAAGACCTAAACAAGTAAGCCATAAAGAGCGCAATTAAAAAGATGGCTAAGACCAAAGACAATACGAGGTTTTTTATCAAGTATTTGGTTCCTTTTAAAAACAATAAGGCTTTTCCTGTTAAGGAGACATTGTAGCGTTCTTCAGGGAATATTTTTGCGATCTCGCGATTGAGTTCAATCTCTATTTCCTCCATCCTTTCGGTGTCGATGTCTGTCATAAAGGTGGTGAGTCGTGCATATTGCCCAGTATCATCTACATAATTATTCAAGACATTATCTCCATTTCCAGAGCGATCAAAATAAGAGAGAATAAAACGATTCTCCTGCGCAGAAGGAAGGGTGTAATAGTTAGGATTTCCGTTGTAATAAGCTTGTTTAGCATATTTAATGGCATTTACCACAGAGGTAGGAGACGACAGTTCTGGAATGTCCTCAATCACCTTATTTAAGCGTTCCATGCGTTTAAGCGTAGAGAGTTTTAAGACCCCATCTTTTCTTTTGGTATCGATCAAGACCTCTAATGGAACTATGCCGTCAAACTCTTTATCAAAAAACAATATGTCTTTAAAAAAGGATTGTTTTTTTGGCATGTCCTCTAAAATACTTCCAGAAATATTAATGGTATAAATCCCAATAATACTGGTCACTAATGCAATTAGAGCAACGATATAAGTGTTCAAGCGTTTATGGCGCACTTTATTTTCCATCCATTTGACAAAACGATCGATCGACTTATTGTTTAAGTGACTTAAATGCTTTTTACTGGGTAGTGGCATAAAACTATACGCAATAGGGATAATCAGTAATGAAAGCACAAAAATACCCGCAACATTAATCGAAGCTACAATCCCAAATTCTTTAAGCAGCTTACTATTGGTAAGGATAAAAGTGGCGAAACCAGAAGCGGTTGTCAAGTTTGTCATTAGGGTGGCATTCCCTATTTTGACAATCACCTGCTGCAGGGATTTGACTTGATTCCCGTGTTTCGCTACCTCGTGTTGGTATTTATTGATCAAGAAGATACAATTAGGGATCCCTATCACAATGATAAGTGGTGGGATCAATGCTGTAAGTACAGTGATTTCGTAGCCCAGTAATCCCAATGTTCCTAATGCCCAGGCTACGCCAAAAAGGACGACGATCATAGAGATGATCGTAGCGCGAATCGAACGAAAGAACAAAAAGAAGATAAGCGAAGTAACCCCCATTGCTGCAAAAACAAACATCCCAATTTCATCGACTATGTTTTGCGCATTCAAGGTGCGGATATAGGGCATGCCAGAGCGACGAACTTTTAGCCCGTGCTCTTTCTCGAACGCATCCATTAAAGGAATAAAGGTTTTGAAGATAAAATCTTTCCGCGCAGCGCTATTGACCACCTCTTGTTTCATGTAAACGGCCATGCGAACCGTGCCAGAATTTTTGTTCAACAACAGGTTTTCATAGAAGGGGAGTTCATAAAACAACTTTTGTTTAAAGAGGGAAAATGCAAGGCTGTCTTGTGGGATATCCTCTAGTAAAGGTTGCAATTCGAACTTCTTTTTTTGCTTGTTTTTGACTAGTTCTTTTACGTTGTCGATAGAGAGGACAAAATCAATCTCGTCAAAGGATTGAAGCTTTTCACTCAGTCCTTTCCAGGCCGAAAGTTTTTCTGGGGTAAAGAGGTTGGCGTCTTGTACGGCAATTAGAATAACACTTCCTTCTTCACCAAAGAGTGAAAGGAATTCGTTGTAGCTAACATTTTCGGGATGATCATCTGGAAGTAAATTTGCTTCGGTAAAAGTGAAGCGCATATTTTTCCACTGTGAGGCCCAGAAGGCGGTCACTGCAAAAAGCGCGATGATTAATGCAATTCTATTGCGTAAAATTAGGCGAGCAATCGCTTCCCAAAAACTCCATTTATTTTTTCTTTTCATAGCGAAGCTGCTCGTGATACGGTTTAGCTTAGACCGTCATGATTTCTTTTTCCTTTGCAGCTAGGATAGCATCGATCTTTTGGATAAACCCATCTGTCGCAGTTTGAATGTCGATTTCGGTATTTTTTTGCATGTCTTCAGATGCCTCAGACTTTTTAATCTCTTGATTGGCATCTTTTCTGGCACTGCGGATACTTACTTTAGCATTTTCTGCTTCGGCTTTCGCCATTTTTGCAAGTTCTTTTCTGCGCTCTTCTGTCAGCGGTGGAACGTTGATAATAATGCTTTCTCCGTTATTCATTGGGTTAAAACCCAAATTCGCAATCATGATTCCTTTTTCAATTTCTGTCAATAAACTTTTTTCCCACGGTTGAATTGAAAGGGTTCTTCCGTCTGGGGTATTGACATTGGCTACTTGCGATAAAGGGGTAGGTGCCCCATAGTAATCTACCTTAACACTTTTAAGCATAACAGGGTTTGCTTTTCCTGCACGAATGTTGAGGAGTTCACTTTCTAAATGACTTACAGCGCCTTGCATACTTTCTTTAGCGCTATCTAAGATAAATTGTAATTCTTCGTTCATTGTATTGCAATTAGAGGTCCACGCGTGTACCGATATTTTCTCCATTCACTACCTTGCTTAGGTTGCCCTGGGTGTTCATATCAAATACAATAATGGGTAATTTATTTTCTTGACTTAGGGTAAAGGCAGTGGTGTCCATAACCTTTAATCCGCGTTTTAACACTTCTTCAAAAGAGAGGGTGTCAAATTTGATGGCTTCTTTGTTTTTCTCTGGATCTTCTGTGTAAATACCATCTACACGAGTTCCTTTAAGAATAACATCGGCGTTAATTTCAATCGCACGTAATACCGCAGCAGAATCTGTGGTGAAAAATGGGTTTCCAGTTCCTGCGCTAAAAATGACTACTCTATTTTTTTCTAAATGTCGAACGGCTTTTCTTTTGATATAAGGTTCTGCAACCGCTTCAATCTTTAGGGCGGTTTGAAGTCTAGTGGGCACTTCTTCGTTTTCTAAGGCACTTTGCAAAGCAAGTCCGTTCATTACCGTAGCAAGCATGCCCATATAATCTGCTTGAACGCGGTCTACACCGTCGTTTGAGCCCGCCATTCCGCGGAAGATATTTCCTCCCCCAATAACGATAGCGATTTCCACCCCTTTTTGGTGTAGTTGTTTGATTTCTTGAGCGTATTCTTTAATTCTTTTTGGGTCAATTCCATAAGAATTTTGGCCCATAAGCGCTTCTCCGCTAAGTTTGAGTAGTATTCGCTGGTATTTCATAGCTTAGTTAGTTCCCACAAATATAAACAATAAACACTGAAGGTTCTAGCCTTAAAGTGAATCGCTTGATGGATTTTTGTCTGGGAAGGCTTTGGCGATTTGAGTTTCAAATGTTTCGATACTCATGGCTTGGTTTAGGTGAAAGTCTCCTATGCGCTCTCTGCACAAAGAAGTTAAGTGTGCACCGCTGTTGAGGGCTTTCCCAAAATCGTGCGCGAGAGAACGGATATATGTCCCTTTGCTGCAACTTACATTAAATGTTAATGCTGGGAATGCGCTATTGTCTATGGAAAAGTCACTGATGTTCACTTTGCGGCTAGGGATATCGACTGTCTCTCCTTGACGGGCGTATTCATACAGTCGTTTTCCATCTTTTTTTAAGGCCGAAAAAACAGGGGGAAATTGATCAATGTCGCCTATAAATTTTTCTTTTGTCTTTTCGATTAACGCTGCATCTATATGATCAATGGGAAAAGTTTGATCAATCTCTGTCTCTAAATCATAAGAAGGAGTGGTTGATCCCAATAAGAATGTCCCGCTGTACTCTTTTTCTTGCCCTTGAAAACGTTCTATTTCTTTGGTCATTTTTCCGCAGCAAAGAATGAGTAAGCCAGTGGCTAAGGGATCTAAAGTCCCTGCATGACCTACTTTTATTTTTTTGACCCCAATGTTTTGTTTAATCAACCAGCGTACCTTATTGACCACTTGAAACGAAGTCCAGTTTAAAGGTTTATCGATAAGAATAACCTGACCAGATAAAAAAGCTTCTTTGGTAAAAATCATTTTTAAGCAAGAATTAATGCGAGTAGCCCTACAGTGAAACAATACCAGCTAAAGTATTTAAGCTGTGCTTTTTTAACGATAGCAATCATCCATTTACAGGCCGCAAGTCCAGTAAAGAAAGCAGCAATAAAGCCAATAATTAATGGAAGTAAAGAAGTGTCTGTCACTATGGTTTCGGCATCTAAAAGACTTTTTGCCATGCTTCCCAGGATTAAGGGAACCACCATTAAAAAAGAAAAGCGAGCGGCTTTTTCTTTGTCGATTCCTAATAAGACTGCGGTGGCAATCGTCGCTCCGCTTCTAGAAATCCCTGGTAAAATAGCGATTGCTTGTAATACTCCTATCACGATTGCATTGCTAGCGTTGATGTCTTTTGTGGTGGATTTTGCTCTATCGGCGAATAACAATAATACGCCGGTGAATAATAGCATCGCTCCGACCAAAACAATGTTTTGATCAAATAATTGAGTGATAAAATCTTCTAAAAACAGACCAACAAAAACGGCTGGAATCATTGAAAGAAGAATGTAGAGGGCAAAATAAAAAGAAGGACTTACTTTAAAAGTCAACAGCTCTTTTAAGATAAACCCTATGTCTTTTCTAAAAAACACTACTGTACTTAATGCAGTTGCAGCGTGCAGTACAATGGTAAAAAGGAGGCTTTCTTTTGCGATAAAATCTGCCTGAGTTAAGGCTTTGGCAAGCTCTAAATGCCCACTAGAAGAAACGGGTAAAAACTCTGTTAAGCCTTGAACAATCCCAAGGAGTAATGCGATAAGCTCACTCATTTTTTGTTCCCATTTAAAAGAATGGAATACATGGCGATGCCAAACCCAATCAAGACAAGGGTAGGGGCCAGGCGAATGCGCTGAAAGCTGAAAATAGCAGGATTAAAAACATTAGGGTCATCACTGCCTCCTCCCGTCATTAGAAAAAAGCCTAGTGCAATCACCCCAATGGCGATCAATAAAACGCGGTAATTTTTTTCTTTAAAAAGAAACTCTTTTTTAGTTGATGGAACTTTTTTCATAGGGATTAATTTACGGCATCTGTGGTTAGATTGAGAAAACGCTGAGTGGCAAAAAAGGTGCTTGCCCCAGTAATCAAAACACTCATGCTAAAAATAGCCCCAAAAATCAGAGCGGGTTCTTTAGGGTTATTTAAAAGCGCTAACTCTGGAAAACGAAGATTGAGTTCATACAATAAGTAACCTAAGCCAGCAGAAGCGATTATCGCTCCTAATAGTCCCAGTCTTAGATGTTGCCAAATAAATGGACGGCGAATAAAGCGTTTTGTCGCACCGACCAGTTGCATGGTTTTGATGATTAATCTTTTTGAATAGACCGATAAGCGAATAGAGCTATTGATCAATAAAATGGCGATGATGATAAAGAGTCCACTTAAAGCAATGATTCCCTGACTGATTTTCTTGATGTTTTCATCGAGAATTTCTAACAATGGTTGATCATAAAAAACCTCGTTAACATAAGGTTTTGCTTCAAAATCTTGTTTTAAAGTGGCTAAAAATGCCGGGGAGACATAATCAGATCTAAAGTAAACATCAATAGAACTCAATAAGGGATTGTAGCCTAGAAATTCCATAAAATCTTCTCCGATGGCATCTGCATGACTTTGCGCAGCATCTTCTTTGGAGACAAAATGAGCGGTTTT
>JBDNAJ010000065.1:0-20633 GCA_039768455.1 Candidatus Arcticimaribacter sp. | reverse complement strand
ATTCCAGTTTTAGTTTTAATCAACAAGATTGACACCACAGATCAAGCTGCTTTGATTGCTTCAGTAGAGCATTGGCAAGGACTTTTTCCTCAAGCCAATATTTTTCCTATTTCTGCTAAAACAGGTTTTTCTGTGCAAGAAGTACTGGATCATCTCATTTCACTTTTACCGCTTTCCCCTCCCTATTATCCCAAAGACCAAATGACTGATAAGTCAGAACGTTTTTTTGTCAATGAAGCGATTAGAGAACAAATCCTTCAGCATTATGATAAAGAAGTTCCCTATGCAGTTGAAGTGGTGACAGAAGAGTTTAAAGAAACCGAAAAGATCATTAAAATCCGTTCCTTGATTATGGTAGAGCGCGAGACCCAAAAAGGAATCTTAATCGGTCATAAAGGATCTGCTTTAAAAAAGGTGGGAGTAGGAGCGCGCATGAAACTGCAAGCTTTTTTCACTAAGAAAGTTCACCTTGAGCTTTATGTGAAAGTCAATAAAGATTGGCGTTCAAACGAGCGACAATTAAAACGCTTTGGTTATAAGTACTAATCCCCGCATGATATCCTTTTAAAAAGGTTACTTTTGCATAAAAATTACCTCCATGAGTGCGATAGTAGCGATTGTTGGACGTCCCAATGTGGGCAAATCCACCTTTTTTAATCGAATGATCCAAAAGCGTGAAGCGATTGTCGACGCCGTTAGTGGTGTGACACGTGATCGTCATTATGGAAAATCTGACTGGAATGGTGTCGAATTTTCTTTAATCGATACAGGAGGTTATGTTGTAGGGAGTGAAGATGTTTTCGAGAAAGAAATTGACAAGCAAGTAGAACTCGCCATTGATGAAGCAGATGCCATTGTCTTTATGGTAGAAGTAGAAACGGGGGTAACAGGAATGGACGAAGAAGTCGCTCAATTACTCCGCCGTTCAAGAAAACCCGTTTTCTTAGTCGTTAATAAAGTGGATAACGCCATGCGTCAAGATGATGCAGTCGAGTTTTATAGTTTAGGTTTTGAAAAGATTTATAATATCTCTGGTATTAATGGGAGTGGAACCGGAGAGCTCTTAGACGACTTAGTCGCTTCTTTACCAGAACAATTCAAGGACGATTCAGACGAACTGCCACGCTTTGCAGTTGTAGGAAGACCTAATGCTGGGAAATCTTCATTTATCAATGCCTTAATAGGAGAAGAAAGATATATCGTTACTGATATCGCTGGAACTACCAGAGATAGTATCGATACTAAATACAATCGTTTTGGCTTCGAATTTAACTTGGTTGATACCGCAGGTATCCGAAGAAAAAAGAAAGTCAAAGAAGACATAGAATTTTATTCTGTCATGCGATCTGTTCGCGCGATAGAACACAGTGATGTGGTGATATTAGTTGTGGACGCTACCCGTGGTTTCGATGGACAAGTCCAAAATATCTTTTGGCTCGCCCATCGAAATAATAAAGGGGTAGTCATTTTGGTTAACAAATGGGATCTAGTTGAAAAAGATCACAAAACAACCAAAGGCTTTGAAGAGGAAATTCGCAAAGAAACCGCACCTTTTGTCGATGTGCCGATTGTCTTTGTTTCTGCCTTGACAAAACAGCGTATTTTTAAAGCCATTGAAACGGCCGTTAAAGTATATCAATCAAGATCTAATCGAATCCCTACTAGAAAATTAAACGATACTGTTTTACCAATTATAGAAGCTACTCCGCCACCGGCAAATAAAGGAAAGTTTGTCAAGATTAAATTTTGCACACAGTTGCCATCGCCTTATCCACAGTTTGCTTTCTTTTGTAATCTTCCGCAATATGTAAAGGATCCCTATAAGCGATTCTTAGAAAATCAATTGCGTGAAATTTATGATTTCAATGGGGTGCCGATTAATATTTTCTTTAGAAAGAAGTAATTAAAGATTATCCCGTAAAGCAGTCAATTCTGCTTTAATCTTCTCCAAGCGGTTAAGCAGTTTTAATTTGCTTTTATCGGCGTCTTGGGATTGAGAGAGTTGATTCTTTGCCCCTTCAATAGTCATCCCTTTTTCTTTGAGTAGATGATGAATTAACTGAATATTTTCAATATCTCCAGGAGTGAATTTGCGAATACCAGAGGTTTTCTTTCTGGGTTGAATTTGCTTAAATTCCTTTTCCCAGTAGCGTAATAGGGAGGTGTTAACACCAAAGGCCTTTGCGACCTCTCCTATAGAATAATACCTTTTTTCAGGTAAATTGATTTTCATCAGATTAATCTAACGATTGATTCTCTTGCGAAGCCTGGTTGACGATAGCGTCAAATTCGGCGGGACTTAGATCGTCCAAGTAAAAATTTAAAGGATTGATTTTATTACCTTCCTTTAAAATTTCATAGTGCAGGTGAGGAGCAACAGAGCGTCCTGTGTTCCCAACATAGCCAATGATATCCCCGCGCTTAACTTTTTGACCACGGCGAACATTGTATTTGCTTAAGTGAGCATAAAGACTAACATAACCAAATCCATGATCGATTCGAATATGACGACCATAGCCAGAGGAGCGGTTATCTGCTCTTTTAATGACCCCGTCTCCAGCAGCATAGATAGGGGTGCCTCTATTGGCAGAGAAATCCATCCCCTTGTGTTTTCTGCGCTTTTTAGTAAAAGGATCAATACGCCATCCATAGCCAGAGGCCATGCGTTTTAGGTCTACTTTTTTAATGGGTTGTATCGATGGGATAGCGGCGAGAAAATCTTCTTTCTTTTCGGCTAATTGTTGAATCTCTTCTAAGGATTTAGATTGTACCACCAGCATTCTAGAAAGAATGTCGATTTGCTTAGTGGTTTCTATAATTTGATTTGAATTACCAAAACCTTCCAGCTTTTTATATCGATTAACTCCCCCAAAACCAGCACGGCGTTGCTCTTCTGGAATAGGACTTGCCTCAAAATAAGCGCGATAGATTTCGTTGTCGCGATTTTCAATTTCGGTCATTACTCCCTCCATTTGTTCTAAGCGCTGTGCGAGTAGATCAAATTGAAACTCATAGTTTTTCAATTCTCTCTCGAGTAAAAGTTCTTTAGGAGTGTTTAAAAAATCAGTGGTTAAAAGACCAAAAAGGGTAAATAATCCAAATAGGAAAGAGGAAATCAAAAACAAAAAGAAGTTAGAGATTTTGAGTGTTTTACCACTTTGGATTGGTCGGTAAGAAAGCGTTTCAGGATCGTAATAATATTTAACCTTTGCCATAAACAGATTTCTTATAAATTTTGTTTTCTTTTGCAGTAGCAAATGAAAAGTTCCACAAATATAACAAATTTTGCATGCAAGATTTGCATTTTAACGCTTTTAGATAATGAAATCAGCTGAAATACGCCAACACTTTTTAGATTTTTTCAACGAAAAACAACACCAGATCGTTCCCTCTGCCCCCATGGTGGTCAAAGATGATCCAACCTTGATGTTTACTAACGCAGGGATGAACCAGTTTAAGGAGTTCTTCTTAGGGAATAAAACCCCTAAAAATAAGCGGGTCGCTGATACACAAAAATGTCTTCGCGTTTCTGGAAAACACAACGATTTAGAAGAAGTAGGGATTGATACTTATCACCATACTTTCTTTGAAATGCTGGGGAACTGGAGCTTTGGAGATTACTTTAAAGAAGAAGCCATTACATGGGCTTGGGAGATTTTAACTGAACGTTATAAAATCGATCCTTCCATCCTTTATGTCACTATTTTTGAAGGAGACCAAAGCGAGGGACTTGAGCGCGATATGGAAGCCTATAACTTTTGGAAAAAGTTTGTGCCAGAAGACAGAATCCTTTTAGGAAATAAAGAAGATAACTTCTGGGAAATGGGCGATCAAGGACCTTGTGGACCTTGTTCTGAAATTCATGTCGATATTCGCTCAGAAGAGGAAAAGCAAAAAGTTTCTGGCGCTGATTTAGTCAATCAAGATCACCCACAAGTGGTGGAGGTGTGGAACTTAGTCTTTATAGAATTCAATCGTAAAGCAAACGGGAGCCTTGAGCAATTACCCGAAAAACACATCGATACAGGAATGGGCTTTGAACGCCTTGCAATGGTCTTACAAGGCAAGCAATCTAACTATGATACTGATGTCTTTACGCCGCTAATTCGTGAGATTGAAGCCTTGACAAAAACAGAATACGGGACTTCGCTAGAGGTAGATCGTGCTATTCGCGTGATTGCCGATCACGTGCGGACAGTTTACTTCTCCATTGCAGATGGACAGTTGCCCAGCAATACGGGTGCAGGTTATGTGATTCGTCGCATCTTGCGTCGTGCCATTCGTTATGGCTTTACCTTCTTAGGCCAAAAGGAGGCTTTTATTCACCTTTTGGTGTCAACCTTAGAAAAACAAATGGGAGACGCTTTCCCAGAATTAAAGCGCGAGCAAAAGTTAGCCTTAAATGTGATTCGAGAAGAAGAGAATTCTTTCTTAAAAACCTTAGATCAAGGATTAATCCTTTTGGATGCTATTTTAAAGGGAACCAAAGGAAAAGAACTCGACGGGGCAAAAGCTTTTGAGCTTTATGATACCTATGGATTCCCTTATGATTTAACGGCTTTGATTGCAAGTGAAAGAGGCTATACAGTAGACGAAGAAGGATTTAAGGCTTCTATGGAGCAACAAAAAAATCGCTCTAGAGCGGCGGCTTCTTCTAAAGCTGGGGACTGGGTTGTATTAGCCCAAGATGAGCTAGAAGAATTTGTAGGCTATGATACCTTAGAAACCCAAGTGAAAGTGACCCGCTATCGCAAAATGACTACCGCGAAAGAGGGAGACTTTTATCAACTGGTCTTTAACTTAACTCCCTTTTACCCAGAAGGTGGTGGGCAAGTGGGCGACAAGGGCTATCTCGAAGCGAGTAATGGGGACATTTACTATATCCTCAATACCAAAAAAGAGAACAACCTTATTATCCACTTTACTGAGACGCTTCCTACTAAATTAGAAGAAGGCTTTAAAGCAGTAGTCGATGCAAAACAGCGTCAACGCACTTCGAGTAACCACACCGCTACCCACTTATTGCATCAAGCATTAAGAGAGGTGTTAGGAGATCACGTGGAGCAAAAAGGTTCCATGGTGCATTCAGGAGAATTTCGTTTTGATTTTTCGCATTACGCAAAAGTTAGCACCGAAGAACTTAAGCAAGTAGAACAATTTGTCAACGCTCGTATCCAAGAGCAGTTGGCTTTAGAAGAAAATAGAGAAGCAATCCTAGCCGATGCGATGGAGCAAGGAGCAATGGCATTATTCGGAGAGAAATACGGGGATACGGTACGTACCATCCGCTTTGGGCAATCCATTGAATTGTGTGGGGGAACCCATGTCTCGAATACCGCAGATATTTGGCATTTTAAAATCACTTCAGAAGGGGCTGTAGCCTCTGGTATCCGCAGGATAGAAGCGATCACAGGAGATGCGGCTAAAGCCTATTTCGAAGAGCAAACCGCATTGTTGGAACAGGCACAAGGGCTTTTAAACCAGCCACAGGATACTTTAAAAGCAATCCAAAACTTACAAGAAGAGACTACGCAACTAAAGAAAGAATTACAAGGCCTAGCTAAAGTTCAGTTAGCGGCCTTAAAACAATCTCTAACAGCAGAAATTACAACTAAGAACGATATTGACTTTTTGATTAAGGAAGTTGATCTCGATGGGGGCGCAATAAAAGATTTGGCTTTTTCTTTAGGGCAAAACAAAACCAATCTGTTTGTAGTCTTAGCCTCTAAAAAAGGCGGGAAACCTGTACTAAGTTGTTATATCTCTAAAGAGCTAGTTGCTTCAAAAGACCTTAATGCAGGCACGATTGTACGTGAGCTTGGAAAGCATATTCAAGGTGGCGGTGGTGGCCAGCCTTTCTTTGCAACTGCAGGAGGGAAAAATGTAGAGGGTATTTCGGCTGCGCTTAACGCAGCCAAAGAATTGATTTAAACTTCGCGATCCACTAAGTCTGTTACAACATAGTAACGAGGATCGTCAATAGAAGCTTCAATTACTTTTTCAAAACCAGGATTCGCTTTTAGCAAGAGGATTTTACATTCTGGACTCAAATGCGTCAAGCGAATATTTTTCTTCTTTTTTAAATATTTGTCGACTAAGTTTTCTAGTGCCTCAATCCCTGAGTGATCTGATACACGAGATTCTATAAAGTCGATTTCAATATTTTCTGGATCGTTATTGACGTCAAACTTGGCGTTAAAGTTTTGAATGGAACCAAAGAAAAGTGGTCCCCAGATTTCATAAACTTTGGTACCATCTTCCTTAAAGCTTTTACGCGCACGAATCATCGTCGCATTTTCCCATGCGAATACAAGTGCGGCGATAATCACACCCACTAAAACTGCAATCGCTAAATCTTCTGCTACTGTCACAGCAGACACCGTGATAAGAATAAAAGCATCCTTGCGTGGGATCTTATTAATGATACGGAAACTACTCCATGCAAAGGTGCCAATCACCACCATAAACATTACCCCAACTAATGCTGCAATAGGAATTTGCTCGATCACACTCGATCCAAAAAGGACAAAGCACAAAAGCGCAACAGCTGCTACAATCCCAGAAAGACGCCCGCGTCCACCAGAGTTAACATTGATGATTGATTGCCCGATCATGGCGCAACCTCCCATACCGCCAAAAAGACCATTGAGGATATTAGCAGCACCTTGTGCGAGACACTCCCTGTTTCCGCTTCCACGAGTTTCTGTGATCTCATCTACAAGATTAAGGGTCATTAGGGATTCAATTAAACCTACAGCCGCTAATAAGAATGCCGTGGAAAGAATGAGATCCCAGTGTCCATTAAGGGTGTAGAAAAGGGAAAAAATAGTGGTTTGAAACTGCGGTAAACCACCTTGAAGACCTTCGCCTCCTCCATCGCGAATAAAAGAGCCTACCGTGCTTACCTCAAGTCCACCAAAAATGGTGATACAAGCCACGATAACAATTGCTGCTAAGGCAGCGGGGATTTTTGTGGTCAATTTGGGTAAAAAATATATGATTGCCATGGTTAATGCAACTAAGGCCAACATGATATAAAGTGCCTCGCCAGATAACCAACTAGTGCTTCCATCGACGGTTTGTTTAAAGAGTCCTAGCTGAGACAAGAAAATAACAATGGCTAAACCGTTGACAAACCCCATCATTACTGGATGGGGGATAAGACGAACAAACTTTCCTAATTTGAAGATTCCTGCAGCAATTTGAATGATTCCCACGATTAGAAGGGTGATGAACAACCAGTATAAGCCTAGGTTTTCAATAGGAGCAGCAAGATTGTCTCCAACAACATTTCCCTGTTGAATCATATAGACCATTACTACAGCCATGGCACCAGTTGCACCAGAAATCATTCCAGGACGCCCGCCAAATACTGCCGTTACTAGCCCCATCATAAAGGCACCATAGAGCCCAACAAGGGGATCAATTCCAGCAATAAAAGCAAAAGCTACTGCTTCTGGAACCAAAGCTAAGGCAACGGTTAGACCAGATAAAATGTCATTTTTTGGATTTAGGGAGAGGCGGGAAAGTAGTGTTTTCAATGCGTTAGTTTAAGAAGCTGCAAAGGTAAACTTTCTAAACCTTAAACCGCATAAAAACATCACTTTATAATGTCTCGCCTTCAGGTTTAGCGGGGGGGTAGTTGGCTAAAATTTCAGCAACAAATTTTTGAATGCGCTCGTCGCGATTTTTACTGTATTCTGTAATGCCGCCATAACCTTTTCCTTGCCAGACAAGAAGTTTTGTTTTGGTATCAATGATATCGATAAATAATTCTCCTCTTGTTTGAGTGGAGACATTGGTGTTATTTCCACCCCACATCCATGGGTTCCAACCCCAACCCCATCCCCAACCCCATGCAGGGTTGTTGAAGTTATTGACCGTTACACGATCAGTGGCTTTAACGGCGATATTGATAAACAGGTCTGGATTTTCTGATAATTGAAGTTCTTTGCCTTTCATTTGTGCTTCTATGGCCGTGAGAATTCTTCTTTTGTCTAAATCAGAAATTTCGACTTCTTCTATGCCCGGTTTAAAAAACGCATAGGTTTTGTATTGATCAAAATTCACAGTTGAATCGTGATCTGCAAATACACGTATAGAAGAACAGTTTATACTTACAATTGCCAGTAGAAATAGAAAAATGCGTTTCATGTTTTTTTTATTTTATGGTTAGTAGGTAGTTATCAAATTTAGTGCCTTTTTTTTGATTGGTTAAACCCAAAGGGGCAATGACGGCATCCACTTTCACAACAATAGCCTCTTTTTAGATGAAATTGTTCGGTAAAAACCTTGTAACCTTCTGGCGATAAATAATAATCTCCTTCTTCTAATTTTTGATCCCCCAGCATAATCTTTCTTCTTCCTTAAGTAGTTTAAATAATGTACATTAGCGACAACAAAAGCTATGAGTTGGATTGCCACGCACCTTGTTCAAAATGAATTTATTACACAAATAAACGGCATTTCCATTACAATTAAAAGAGAAGATAAACTTCATCCTCTTGTTTCTGGAAATAAGTTTCGTAAACTCAAGTACAATTTTGCTCACTACAAATCGATCAATGCAAGTGGCGTTGCTACTTTTGGCGGAGCCTTTTCAAATCATTTAGCGGCAACGGCTGCCGCCGGAAAATTAGCTGGTCTACCCACTATAGGTTTTGTTAGAGGCGAAGAACTCGCCAAAAAAACACGCAATCCCACCTTGGCCTTTTGCGAAGCTCAAGGCATGAAGTTATCCTTTTTAAGCCGTGGGGAATATCAACAAAAGGAAGAGACAGCGATTGTCCAACAACTCATCCAAGAAAATAACTACGAATTATTAGCCGAAGGAGGAACGAACGACTTAGCGATAAAAGGCTGTGAAGAAATCCTTCTCCCAGAAGATCATGTGTTCGATACCATAGCAGTGGCCATGGGCACTGGGGGGACTTTTATGGGGTTACTCAATAGCTGTTTCCAGCAGCAACACCTTTTGGGCTTTGATGTGGTGAAAGATCAAAAGGTGCAAAAGTGGGTGGCTAAAACAGCAGCAGCGGATAAGAACTATACGCTTCTTGATGTCCCAGAGGCAGGAGCTTATGGAAAGGCCTCGAACGAATTAATCGCCTTTATCAATGCTTTTTATCAAGAGCACAAAATTCTTCTTGATCCAATCTATACTGGAAAGCTGCTTTTTGGTATTTTTGCCCTAATTAAACAGGACAAATGGCGTTGGGGGAAAAACATTTTGATCATTCACACGGGAGGAATCCAAGGCATAGCAGGCTTCAATCAGCAACAAGAATTAAAAGGGAAACCCTTAATCAATTGGGACGCTTAAGTTTTTTGGCGATTAGCCTTCTTATTTTGACTAGTTGTAAGGTGACCAAAAGTGTGCGCAATAAATCTACCGTCGTAGTTGCAGAAAAAGCAGCTGAGCAAAAAGTGACTCAACCGCAGCAGTTAGAAGGAAAAGCCGTAAAAGAAAAAATCAAAAGACCTTTAAGCACCCAACAAAAAGTAGCACTATACCTTAAAATTTTTGGCCCTATCGCCCAACGCGAGATGAAAGAATACAAGATCCCAGCGAGTATCACTTTAGCACAGGGCTTGTTAGAATCTGGTTTTGGAGAAGGGCGATTAGCCTTAGAGGGAAACAACCACTTTGGGATTAAATGCCATCGAGATTGGCAAGGCGGAAGAATTTATCACGACGACGACGAAAAGGGAGAATGCTTTAGGGTCTATGCAGATGCTGGAGAATCTTATCGAGACCATTCTTTATTCTTATCAGAAAGAGATCGATATGCTTTTCTTTTCCGTTTAGGAAAAAGAGATTATAAAGCTTGGGCAAAAGGCTTGAAAAAAGCAGGCTATGCAACTGATCCTAAATATCCCGACAAATTAATTCGTTTAATCGAGCGATTTGATTTAGCCCAATACGATAAAAAAGATGCCCAGGAAATCATCACTCAAAAAAAAAAAACACCCCAATCCAACGAAAGAATTTATGTGGTACAACAAGGAGACACCCTTTATGCTATCGCGAGAAAATTGCAAGTTGAGCTGAGTGTTTTAAAGCGCAAAAACAACCTGAAAGACAATACCATATATTTGGGACAAGAACTTATTTTACCAAAAAAATAATATGCAATATCAACGCAGTAGTGCACTTTTTCAAGCCGCAAAAAAAGTAATCCCGGGAGGAGTAAACTCTCCGGTTAGAGCTTTTCAATCTGTAGGGGGGGAACCCATTTTTATTGAAAAAGCCAAAGGCGCTTATTTGTTTGACGCCGACGGGAATCAATTAATCGATTATATTTCTAGCTGGGGTCCTATGATTTTAGGACATGCGCAGCAAGAGGTCATCGACGCGATTACTTCGCAAGCACAAAAGGGAACTTCTTATGGAATCCCCACGGCTTTAGAAACAGAGATCGCCACTTTAGTAGTAGATCTTGTGCCTAATATCGACAAAGTGCGTTTTGTCAATTCTGGAACTGAGGCCTGTATGAGTGCTGTTCGTCTCGCTCGTGGCTATACTAAAAGAGAAAAGATCATCAAGTTTGCCGGTTGTTATCACGGGCATTCAGATGCTTTTTTGATTCAAGCGGGGAGTGGTGCCGTCACCTTTGGCGCGCCTAATAGTCCTGGGGTAACACAAGGCACAGCCAAAGACACCTTATTAGCCAACTATAATGATCTAGACAGCGTTGAAGCAATCTTTAAACAACATCAAGAAGGCATTGCGGCGATTATCATTGAGCCTGTTGCTGGGAATATGGGCTGTATCGTTCCGCAAGAAGGTTTTTTAGAAGGCCTGCGTAGCTTGTGCGATCAATATGGGGCTTTGTTGATTTTTGACGAAGTCATGACTGGCTTTAGATTAGCGCTTGGCGGTGCACAAGAACGCCTGGGAATAAACGCAGACATTGTCACCTTTGGAAAAGTAATCGGTGGTGGCTTACCGGTAGGAGCTTTCGCTGCGCGAAAAGAAATAATGCAGGAGTTAGCCCCAGAAGGTCCGGTTTATCAAGCGGGAACCCTAAGCGGGAACCCACTGGCCATGATCGCTGGTTTAACTACCCTAAATATGTTGCAAGAGGACAAAGATCTTTTCAAACGTCTAGATGGTAAAACAGAACGTTTGCATCAAGGGATGAAAACCCTCATAGAAGAAAAAGGTTTACCGCATCAATTTAATCGAATAGGGTCCATGTTGTCCTTGCATTTTACCGACACAGCTGTGGTTGATTTTAAGACCGCAGCATTGGGGAATAACGATCATTTCAAAGCCTATTTCCACGGGATGTTGGATCGTGGGGTTTACCTACCGCCCAGTGCGTTTGAAAGTTATTTCTTAAACGATGCCCTTTCACAAAAAGACATTGATTTTACACTTGAAGCCTTCGCCAGCTGGTTGAAATCCATCTAGTTTTTGTAGCTAACTTTTTTTGATTACTTTGTAGGTCCAAAATCTTAACAACCTACTTATGAAAAAAAGCTACTTTTTTATTGCTATGCTATGTGTTACATCCATTTGTGCGCAAGAGTATTTAGCCGAATTACCTGAAAATCCTGAGCCTAACAAATGTTATGCAAAGTGTATTGTGCCAGATGAGTACAAAGACGAAACTGTGCGTGTGCTGCTACGACCAGCCTATGATAAACTTGAAGTTGTTCCAGCAGAATATAAGAACGAATATCAAGATGTTGTAATTCGACCTGCTTCTAAACGGTTTATTTATAGCCTGCGCAGTATGAGACCATTACAGATACGCTGTGGATCAAAGATCCTTATCATCAACTTAAAGTGATTCCAGCCTCTTTCTCAACAGACTATAAAACGGTTGAGGTGAAACCAAAAACAGGAAACTGGGTCGCAGGAGAAGATGATCCTGACTGTCCCTCAATTAATCCTGCAGATTGTCGTGTGTTCCACTACAGAGAAATCCCCGCCATCGAACGCGATATTCCAGTTGAAAAAATGGTGGCAGAAGCAAACACTACAGCACGCCGTATTGATGGACGCTATAAATTGATTACCCGTCAAGTTGAAAGTCGTCCAGCCCAAACCCGTGAACAAGCCATCCCTGTCAAAACCCAAACGATACAACGCCGCGTTTTAGTCAAAGATGAAACCACAAGAAAAATCACGATTCCTGCCGTCTATAAAGACGTAACTAAAAAAGTGTTGGTCAAAAAAGGAGGAATGAATGCCTGGAGAGAAGTCCCTTGTACTATCCCAGAAAGAGGAAAGATTTTACCGATTCACTATGCTCTGGGTAGTGCAGCACTTACTGCTAGCGCAAAACGGACCATCGATCGATATGTCCTCAAAGTATTAGAGAATGATTTAAACGCCATTGTTGAAATAGGTTCGCATACCGATGCACAAGGAGGGGATCAATTCAATTTAACCTTATCTGAAAATCGTGCTAAAAACGTCGTCGAATACTTAATATCTAAAGGAGTGAATTCCTCGAGATTAATCGGCGTGGGTTATGGTGAAACCAAACTAATCAATAGCTGCACCAATGGTGTGAGCTGTAGCGATCAACAACATTTAACCAATCGCCGCACAGAATTTAAAGTCTTTTAATTTAGATTAACCCAAAGGCCTTCTTCGTTCTTTTCGACCTTAGTAAGGCCTTTTTTGCTTAAGCCTTTTAAAGAAACATCCCATTTTTTATTGCTTAATCTTGCCTGTTCTTTTAAGGTTGCTAAAAGAATAGGACTGGATTTTTTGAGTAAACCGTGGATAATTTTTTCTTCCTCAGTCAATTCAACGGCTTTTTTCTCTGGGCGCATTTGCGGGAAGAAAAGTACTTCTTGGATAGAGCTATTATTGGTCATTAACATGACCAAACGGTCGATCCCAATTCCAATTCCAGAGGTGGGAGGCATTCCGTATTCTAGCGAGCGTAAAAAGTCTTGATCGATAAACATGGCTTCATCGTCTCCCTTTTCGCTCAATTTAAGTTGCTCTTCAAAACGCTCTCTTTGATCGATAGGATCATTTAACTCAGAATAAGCATTGGCGAGTTCTTTCCCATTCACCATTAATTCGAAGCGTTCTGTTAAGCGTTTGTTGTCACGGTGTTCCTTTGTTAAAGGACTCATCTCTTTTGGATAGTCGGTGATAAAGGTGGGTTGGATATAGTGATGCTCACATTTCTCCCCAAAGATTTCATCGATTAATTTCCCAACACCCATGGTTTCATCTACTTCTAACCCTAGGTCTTTTGCGGTAGCGCGTAATGCTTCTTCTCCCATCTCAGACACATCTACTCCGGTATGAATCTTAATGGCTTCTAAAATCGGCACTCGAGGATAAGGCGCTTTAAAGTCTATGGTGTTCTCTCCCACTGTAACAGCAGAAGAACCATTCGATTCTACAGCGACTTTTTCAAGCAAGGCTTCGGTGGTTTCCATCATCCAGAAATAGTCTTTATAGGCGACATAGAGTTCCATCACCGTAAACTCTGGATTGTGGGTTCTATCCATCCCTTCGTTTCTAAAGTCTTTTGAAAACTCATACACCCCATCAAAACCTCCAACGATCAATCTTTTTAGGTAAAGCTCGTTTGCAATACGCAAGTATAAAGGAATGTCCAATGCGTTGTGGTGGGTTATAAATGGGCGGGCAGAAGCACCTCCAGGAATAGGCTGTAAAATAGGCGTTTCTACTTCTAGGTACTCTCTTTCGTTAAAGAAAGAACGAATGCTATTGGTGATTTTTGTACGCTTGATAAAGGTGTCTTTTACCTTTGGATTAACGATTAGATCAACATAACGTTGACGGTAGCGCAATTCTGGATCATTAAATTCGTCGTAAACATTTCCATCTGCATCTGTTTTAGGTAAAGGAAGCGGACGTAAGGTTTTATTTAAAACAGAAAAATTGGTTACTTGCACTGTCTGCTCACCGACCTTTGTGGTAAATAAGGTGCCTTCAATCCCTATAATATCCCCTATATCTAAGAGTTTTTTATAGACCTCGTTATAAAGAGTCTTGTCTTCTCCTGTACAGATTTCATCTCTATTAAAATAAACTTGGATACGACCTTTGCTGTCCTGCAATTCTGCAAAACTGGCTTTTCCTTGAATACGGCGGGACATTAAACGGCCAGCGATGACCACTTTTTTGCCTTCGGCAAAAGTGTTTTTTATATCTGCTGAGGTGTGATCAACCGGATACAGTGGGGCAGGATAGGGATCTATCCCTAATGCTCTTAATTTTGCTAATTTCTCTCTTCGAATAATTTCCTGCTCGCTCAAACCGGCCATAGTGTAAAAATTTTAGCAAAGATAAGGAGTCTGCTACAATTGAAAGTTGTTAAATTAGCCTAGTAAAACATTTTTTTGTCCATGAGTCTTTTTCGCGTTTTATTATCGATACTCTTTCCGCCTTTGGCTGTGTTAGATCAAGGCTGCGGATCTATAGTAATAGTCTTTCTGCTAACCCTTTGTGGTTGGGTGCCAGGAACCATAGCCGCTTTGGTTATCCTCAATAACACTAACCAGTTTTGAATCAAAAAAGCAACAAACAGGTCACAGTAATTGACCTAGGCAGGCAGTCCTATAAACCCACTTGGGATTTGCAAGAACAGCAGTTGCAGAAAATTGTTGCCTTAAAAAAGAGCAATAGAGCTGCAGCGGTACCAGTGCCTACCCCTAATTATTTTTATTGGGTAGAGCACCCTCCTGTAATTACTTTAGGGAAGAGCGGTTTGCCTAAACACCTGTTGCTAAACGAACAACAACTCACCGAAAAAGGGATTGAATTTTTTACCACCAATCGCGGGGGGGATATCACCTTTCACGGGCCGGGGCAGTTAGTTGGCTATCCCATTTTAGATCTAGAAAACTTCTTTACCGACATACACAAATACCTTAGACTACTTGAAGAAGCCATTATTTTGACTTTAAAAGAATATGGCCTTGCGGCCGAAAGGAGTGATGGAGAAACCGGGGTTTGGTTAGATGTGGGAACTCCATTTGCCCGTAAAATATGTGCGATGGGCGTCAAAGCAAGTCGCTGGGTGACCATGCATGGGTTTGCGTTAAATGTCAATACAGACTTGGAATACTTTGACTATATCGTTCCTTGCGGGATTCAAGGGAAAGCCGTCACTTCTTTAGCAGCCGAGTTAAAAAGTGAAATTTCCCTAGACGAGGTAAAGGCAAAAATTCTCGTGCACCTATGTAAGCTTTTTGAAGCAGAGCTGCTCGCTAGTTAATCTCGTAGATCAATAGATCTTTACTTTCACCCTGTACAACAAACTCTAACGCCTTGTCTTTATCTGCGTTGCTTAAATCTATGGCAGAAACCCCATAAACTGGGAAGCCACTTACGGCTTTGCCATCGCTGTAATAGAGGTAGACTTTTTGCGCTTCGACATCTGTTACACTCACATAAACGATATTGTTGAGGTAGAAAATCTGCGGTGCAGTATATTGTCCATAGGGCAGCGTCACAGGAATCCCTTTTATGGTTAAAATATTGTTGGTCAATGTGACCAAAGATTTTGTGGTCGCTGTAATTTCATGCGTTGTTTCTAAGCCCAAATTTGTCGTGATGACATTTCCTTTAGGGTCAATTTGAATTAAATTTCCTGCTTGATCTGTGGTGGTAAAGGTTTTTAAATAAGCATAAATAGCTTGATTCGACGCTTTAAATTCTTCTTTGATTTTTACGCGGCTTTGCCCTGTTCTGCTCAGGATATTAATCTTTCCGCTTTCTTCTTTGATCAAAATGTAATCTTTGTTCCCTATGCGAATATGCTTTGGCTGCGCACTAACAGCCGAAGCACTTTTGGTAAACTTAAAACCATTGACCTTCTTGCCCTTATTGTCAAGCATCAAAACGTTTTGGTCTTGTGCCAGAACAAAGCGATAATTTCTGCTTTGATCATAATCAAAAATAGCCAAAGGCTGGGCTGTACTATTGGTTTTGATTTTTTTGTTGAAGGGTGGAACGACCTTTCCGTTGCGATCTAAAATGTAAAAGCGTTCAGCTGTTCTAAAGGCCATTTGTAGGCGGCCGTTTTTGTATAAATCGACCTGTTGTATCTCCCCGATGATTTTCCCCTCCAGTTGTTTTTTCCAAAAAAGTGTTCCCGTATTAGAGTAGAGGTAAAGGATGTTTTCTTCGTCTTGAACAGCGATATCTCTCTCTTTTGTACGGTGGTTTTTGAGCCACTGTGGTTTTGTGGTAACTGCATTTTCTAAAGAGATCAAAGCGACATTAGTCGTAGTCTTATCATACTGTTTGATTTCGTTTTGAGAAAGACGATAATGCAAATGCATAAAGTCATTTTCAACCACGCCTTGAAAAGCGATATAGGGGAGTTTGTCGCTTTCTATGGCTTTCCAAAACGTCTTCTCTGAAAATTGCTTTTTTAACGCAGCGGTATTTCCAATCCACAACAGATTGCTCTTGTCAGAAAGTGTTTCTTCCGCGAAGCGTTGAAAAGCTAAAGATTTCTCTAATGTTTTTTCGTCTTTATAGGCAGCGATTAAGGTTTTAATGCCCGCTTCACTTTCTGCAAAAAACAAGAAGTCATCGATTTTAGCCACCCATTCTGCGTTGACTTGTTCCCCCAGACTCATCACCAATAAACTCAACTCTCTTGATAAAGAAGTTTTGTAATAAGGAATGTCGCGGTATTTTTTCTGCTGGCTTTCTGGGATAAAGTTAGCTTCTGCAGTGGCTTCGTTACTCAAATGAAAAATCAACGCAATGTCATTTTTCAATTGAACTATCCCTAATTCATCGATGCCTTTTAAGGCAGCGAGGTCTGTGGTTAAAGTGGCGAGGTTGAGAAAGCGCACCCATTTTTTAAACTTGTCTTCTAATAGTTGAATGTTGTCTAAGGTCATTAAAAATGCCGAGGTCATTTGTACAGGAATCGCTTGAGAGATCAAGTTTTTCTTTGGTTCACTAGATTGTAATAAGCCCACTGGATCCCCGATAGAATCGATTACTTGAACTAAGCCATCTACCTCAAAGGCATTTGCCGTAATGTTGACATCTAGACTTGCCCAGTTTTGACCAACTTTTGGAAACAATGGCAGTTGACCAATTACTTCTTTGATCAAGTCTTCTTCTTGGCCTTTGATATGAATGTTTACTGGAGCACTATCGTCGGCTGTTTTTACGATATCGTAAAAGGATGGGTCATTAATCCCTTTGGCTTTTTGCTGATAATTGCGAATACAATTCTCTAAAACAATCTTAGTATCTGCATGTAAAGTAAAACCATCAATAAAAGCAGTGTAAAGGGTATGCTCGTTTTCTTGGGTTAGGTAAATGGCTTCCCCGCTGTATTCTTCTTTTGGGTAAGAGAGATAGGTGCTATCAAGTGGAGCTTTATAGACGATGCTTAATGCCTTTTCATTTTTGCCGTAAGGCGTAAGGCTAAAAATCTTTGGTGAAGTCGCCTGCTTGTCAAAGGCGATTAATTTTTTTGAAAGTTCTGGGAGGCTTTCTGGTAAGTGTTTTAACACAGGATTATTCTTAAGCGCATTTGCCACTTCGTTTGGGTTGTTGAGTTGAATCGCCAAAGGGGTGTTTTGCGGAATCCAATCTACCAGATTTGAATTCTTCTGTTGTGTCGTTTCACAGGCTGTGAACAAAGAGACACACAAGAAGGTTTTAATTGCGAATCGAAAAAGTAGTTGGAAATTCATAGGATGTGTTATGGGTGCAAAATTAAGAAACTCAAAAATCAATTTCTAGTTGTTCTGGAAGTAATCGAAAAGTTTTTCTGTGGTGAGGGCTCGCGCCGGTATTTCTTATTCCGTCTCTGTGGGATTTAGTAGGGTAGCCCTTGTTTGTTTTCCAGTGGTATTGTGGGTATTCCTGGTCTAGGGACATCATAATATCATCCCGATAGGTTTTTGCTAAAACAGAGGCCGCCGCAATATTTAAGTATCGACCATCTCCTTTAATGATACATTCGTGGGGAATGTCTTTATATTGATGGAAACGATTGCCGTCTACGGCAATAAATTCCGGTTGCGTTGACAATCCTTCAATGGCTTTATGCATGGCTTTGATCGAAGCATTTAGGATATTGATTGTTTCAATTTCTTGCACGCTACAATGTGCGACCGCAAAGGCAAGGGCTTCTTGTTCAATAATGGGACGCAGTGCATAGCGCTGTTTTTTGGTCAACTTTTTAGAGTCGTTTAATAAAGGATGCGAAAAATCTTTGGGCAAAATAACCGCTGCTGCAGTAACCGGTCCGGCTAAACAACCTCTTCCGGCTTCGTCTGTACCGGCTTCTACAAATTGGGTGAGTTGTGTAGGGAGTTGTTTCATTGAATAAATCGCTTGATATTGATGGTCGATGACCAAAAATAAATTCAAACATCTATTCAAATTTAGTTATAACTTCGCACAAAACATATTATCCATGCCACAACGGTATTTTTTCCTCCTTTTTTTATTTGGCTTGCAAAGCCTCTTTTCCCAAGAGCTAACCGAAAAGAGCTCTCTTGACGAGGCGACTACTGTCATTGCGACCCCCACACTAGAAAAAACAGTTCAAACCCTAGACACCCTTGCGGTTAAAAAGGATAGCCTTGCTCCCAAAAAAGGATTGATCATCGAAGAACAGGAAGAAGTTGTTGTAGACACAGCGACCATTGATATGTATGAAATCTATCAGCAAGGAAAACGAACGGTTTATGTCGATACTACTTTAACGATTCAAAAAGAATACAAGTTTAACTTCTTGCGTGAGGATTACTTTGAGTTACTGCCCTTTGTCAACTTAGGCTCTGCATTTAACCGTCTGGGGCATGACTTTACAGAAACCTCTTTACAGCCCCAGATGGGAGCCCGTTCAAAACACTATGGTTATTTTGAAATAGAAGACGTAAAGTATTACCGTGTTCCCACCCCCTTGACCGAATTGTTCTTTAGAACGACCATGGAACAAGGGCAGATGACAGATGCGACGATTAGTGTCAATACCAGTCCGCAGTTTAATTTTGCGTTCGCTTTTCGCGGAATGCGATCTTTAGGGAAATACCTCAATCAACGCTCTGCCAATACCGCTTTTAGATGGTCGATGACCTATCAAAGTTTAAACGAACGCTATAAGGCAAAAATGCACTATGTCAATCAAAGTCATGAAAATCAAGAAAACGGTGGTATCACCGAAGAAGGAATCCCCCTTTTTGAAACCGGAGACCCAGACTTTCTTGAGCGCCCTGTATTAGAAGTAAAACTATCGTCAGCATTAAATAACCTTAAAGGGAAAAGGTCTTTTTTTGAGCACAACTATGCCTTAGTTCAAGCAAAAGACAGTACGGGATCTACCTGGACGGTGGGACAACAAATCATGAACGAGTCTAAATATTATCGTTATGAGGATTCACAAAACGCTGCATACTTTGGGCAAAGAGAAGCTGGAGTCTCAGTTCTTGATGAGGTGCAATGGGCGATTTTAAAAAATAGATTTCAAACAGAGTACGACAATCCTTTATTAGGGAAGCTTACCGCTGGGATAGAGATTTCTGCCATTGACTACAATATTCTTTTACCTGAAGACGATTCAGAAGAGGGGAGTGTGCCAGAGGAAGGTACAAATGAAGCCTTTCCTTTGAATTTGGAGGCGAACCAAACTTTTCTCAACGCAGACTATGCCTTTTTATGGCGTGGCTTTGATTTTACTGCTCACTTTAATAAAACCTTATTTAGTGAACGTTTAAGTGATGAAATCAGCCTTCAGGCTAAAATCACCTTAGCAAACGATGTTTTCTTTCAGGCGAAAGCCAGTTTTATCAATAAGAGTCCCAACTTTAATTTTATTCGTTACAGAAGCGCCTACACCAATTACAATTGGTACAATGATGATTTGGCCAACGAAAAAATCACCAGTCTTTCAGCGACTTTATCTCACCCTGTTTGGGGAGCATTATCTGGCTTTGTTCAGCGCTTAGACAATTACACCTATTACAATCAAGTTTTTCCAGAACAGGCGGAAGAAACACTCCTGCCCACTACACTCTTAACAGAAGTCGTCCAAACCCCAGAAACCATTGCTTATTTGAAAGCGCGTTACAGTTCGCACTACAGCCTTTGGAAATTTGGTTTAACCACTACTGCACAATACCAAAAAGTAATGTCGACAGACAATGGGCCTAGTCTTCCTATTAACGTTCCAGAGTGGAATGTAAGAACTACACTGAGCTTTAGTTCTCATCTCTTTAAGAAGGCCTTATATGTACAGACAGGAATCACGGGGCATTACTTTACGAATTATTATGCCGACCAATATAATCCACTCTTAGGCGACTTTATGCGACAGGATCGTCAAGAGATTGGAAATTTCCCACGATTAGATGTCTTCTTTAACGGGAAAATCCAGCAAACCCGTATCTATTTCAGGTACGAACATGCGAATGCCTCTTTAACAGGATACGACTATTACAGTGCAGTAGGATATCCTTACCGAGACAGTATCATACGATTTGGATTAATTTGGAATTTTTTTCAGTAGCATAATCGACTGTTAAGCAAGTGTTTATTTTACATCAAAAAAAAACTTCTAAATATTTTACTCACTAGTGTTGTGGGTGGAGAAAAAGCGTTTTATATTTGCACCCGCTAAGGGGTAATAGCTTTAGCAAACGAT
>JBDNAJ010000064.1:0-25592 GCA_039768455.1 Candidatus Arcticimaribacter sp. | reverse complement strand
CATATAGGGAGTTTAGTCCAAATTTTGATTTTAATGCATTTTCAACGTGCAGGACATCAACCTATCGCATTAGTAGGTGGTGCCACGGGAATGATAGGAGATCCTTCTGGAAAATCAGATGAACGCAATTTATTAGACAGTGCTGCACTAGAGAAAAACGTCGCTGGGATAAAAGCGCAGTTAGAACGTTTTTTAGATTTTTCTGAGTCAAATGAAAACCCAGCACTTTTAGTCAACAACTTTGACTGGATGAAAGATTATTCCTTGATTGATTTTTCAAGAGATATTGGGAAACACATTACCGTAAACTATATGATGGCGAAAGATTCTGTCAAAAAGCGTTTAGGGTCAGAGTCTCAAGTGGGAATGTCTTTTACAGAGTTCACCTATCAATTGCTGCAGGGTTATGATTTTTTACACCTTTATAAAAACTATAACTGTACCCTGCAAATGGGAGGCAGTGACCAGTGGGGAAATATCACGACTGGGACAGAGCTAGTAAGAAGAAAAGCTGGTGGGAAAGCTTATGCCATTACTTGCCCGTTGATCACAAAAGCTGATGGAACAAAATTTGGAAAAACAGAAGGCGGAAACATCTGGTTAGATAAAAGCAGAACATCTCCATATAAATTCTATCAATACTGGCTCAACGCGTCTGATGCTGATGCAGAGAATTACATCAAAATCTTTACTTTTTTAACCAAAGAAGAAATTGATGCCTTAATTAAAGAACACAAAGAAACTCCACACCTGCGTTTATTGCAAAAACGCATTGCAGAAGAGGTCACCGTCTTAGTTCATTCTAAAGAAGACTTAGCTAATGCGCAACGGGCTTCACAAATACTATTTGGTAAGTCAACCTCTGAAGATCTGTTGCAATTAGACAACGCTACCTTCTTAGATGTTTTTGATGGAGTGCCACAAGCCCAAATGGAAAAATCTGCTTTAGTAGAGGGAGTTGATATTGTCGCTGCACTAGCAGGGGAAGGAAGGTTGTTAAAATCAAATGGCGAAGCAAGACGTGCTTTAAAAGAGAATTCTATTTCGGTGAATAAGACCAAAGTAAATGATCAGAAAAAAATCACGGCTACTGACTTAATCAACGACCGTTACATTTTATTGCAACGCGGGAAGAAAAGTTATTTTGTATTGGAATTTGTTTAGTAAACAAGCAGGTTACAACCGCGAATATCACTTTGGTCTAAACGACCCATCACCTCAAAAGATCCGTCGGGAAACACACGCCCTAAATCATCTGTAGCGATAAAGGCACAAGATTCTTGGTTCGCTAGATCGATAATGTTTAAGCGGCCTATTTTTGTTCCTTTAACAGGAGAAAAAGGATCGTTAGTTTCATGGGGAATTACCTTCATCCACGCAGGGCATTCAAACCGCCCGTTGCCCATAGAATACGCTTGGGATAGGAGTTCAGTCATGCCGTACTCACTGTGAATTTCCTTTATGCCAAAGGCTTTTTTTAGGGTTGCGTGTAAATCCTCCCGGATCATTTCTTTGCGTCTTCCTTTCATTCCGCCGGTTTCCATTACTACGGTATGTTGAAGGGAAAGTGGGTGCTGTTCTGCAAAGTCGAGTAAGGCAAAACTCACGCCTAATAAAAGAGTGGGGTGTTTTTGTGCTTCAAGGGTTTCTAGTTGAGCTTTGAGTTGATCAAATTCATCTAAATAAAAGCCACTTGCTGGATGATCACTTTGTTGAATCAAGGCATCCATCATATAGATTAAAGAAGAGCCTTGTCTTTCTAGATAGGAGGGAAGCAGGGCTAAAATAGCCCAGTCCTTTGGGTCACCATAGTGATTTTCAAACCCTTTTTGGAAGCTGTTTTCATAGATTTCTTTATGCAAAATGGGGTGTTGTGCATTGACGGTGCTTGTTGTTCCGCTTGAAGTAAAAGTAATTTTTGGCGAAGCCTTAAAACATTTTACCTCACGGGATTTAAAGAATTGAATGGGCAGATAAGGAATGTCTTTTGTCGTTTTTATTTCTGAAGGAGAAATGTTGAGTAAGTCGCAATAGGAGCGGTACACATTGTTTTCTTCATACTGCCGATTGAAGGTCGCTATTGCGGCCATTTCAAAATCGTTTGAAGTAGCAATTTTTAAAAAATGAAGCTGGTTCTCATTCATGTTCCAAAACTATTAAAATTTACGCCATCTATGGGGTAAATAGCATATTCTTGTGCCTATTTCAAGGTTATGAAAATCTTATCATTTTAAATGGGTTTAGTGGGTCCAAATCATTAATTGTATTTTTATTACCTTTAATAATATATGACTACAAATCCCTTATGAAAAAAAGTAAAATCAAGATTCTTTTAGTAGATGATGAACCAGATATTTTAGAAATACTATCATTTAATTTATCCAATGAGGGTTATCAGATATTTACTGCAGAAAATGGGAAAGAGGCCATTAAATTAGCCGATCAGCATTTGCCACACTTGATTATTCTCGATGTGATGATGCCAATTATGGACGGGATAGAGACCTGTGAGCGTTTGAGAATGGACAAAAGATTTGAAAACACCGTCATCATGTTTTTATCTGCCAGAGGCGAAGATTATTCTCATGTTGCTGCCTTTGAATCTGGAGCAGACGACTATGTGACAAAGCCTGTTAAACCTAGGATTTTTAACTCGAAAGTTAAGGCCATGTTGCGTCGCTTTTTAAAAGACGACATCGGCGGGAATATTCTGCTGGGAGACATGGAAATAAATGTAGAAGAATATAAAGTGAGCCTTAAAGGGAAAGAAATAACCCTACCCAGAAAAGAGTTTGAATTGCTGTATTTGTTGGCCTCTAAGCCAGGTAAAGTCTTTAAGCGACTTAAAATAATGGAGTCTGTATGGGGAAGTGATGTTGTCGTGGGGGATCGAACCATTGATGTGCATATTAGAAAGCTGCGCGAAAAGATAGGAGAAGATTTCTTTAAAACAGTCAAAGGCGTAGGCTACAAATTTGTCCATAACGAAGAATAAAAAATGTATGAATCAACGTTACAGCGCGGCACTACAGTTGTCGCTTCTAATCGTCGTTGTTTTTAGTCTTATAGTAAGTGTGATATTTTACCTTTACAAAGGTACCTTAGCGCCCTTATTTGAGGGGATAGTCTATGTGATTATCTGCCAATTGTGTTTGTTTTTTTTCTCCTTTGTTCTTATTCAAAAGAGAATTGAAAACTTTATTCTCACGAAGGTTAAATCCCTTTACCAAGACCTTTTACCCACAGGAATTCCTTTAAACGAAGATTCCCTGCAAAAAGATGTTATTTCCATTACCCAGAGTTTACAGCAGTTTGCAAAAGAAAGTAAACTTGAAATTGAATTGCTCAAAGACAAAGAAAATTATCGAAGAGAATTCATCGGGAATTTAGCCCACGAATTAAAAACTCCTTTATTCACCGTTCAAGGCTTTATACTGACCCTGCTCGACAATGATGTCACCGATGAAAAGACCGTTAAAAAATACCTTAAAAAAGCAGCTAATGGGGTGGATCGCTTAGGGTTTATTATCAAGGATTTAGATCTAATCACACAATTTGAAACCGGGGTTACTACTTTAAATGTCGAACGATTTGACATAGCCACTTTGATAAAAGATATTGTAGAAATGCTCGAAATTCAAGCAAAAAAAAGCGGGATTAATCTACAGTATAATTTGGTTTCTGATTCACCTATTATAGTGTCTGGTGATATAGAACGAATCACACAGGTTTTGACAAACTTAGTGGTTAATTCATTCAAATATGGTGTCGAAAACGGAACCACAGAAATTGAAATTAGCGAGTTGAGCGATGCTAAAATCCTAGTACGTGTCATTGACAATGGAAAGGGGATTGCAGAAGAGCACTTGCCGCGATTATTTGAGCGATTTTACAGGGTAGATAAAACAAGAAACCGCAACGAAGGAGGGTCTGGACTGGGGTTATCCATTGTAAAGCATATTATTGAAGCCCACAACGAAAAAATCTTTGTTGAAAGTACCCCTTTAGTGGGCTCAGAATTTTCTTTTACCCTTAGCCGCACCAAAGACTAAATTGCTGCATATTTTTAATTAATTTTGCTGCAAAACACCACTGTGGGAAGTAAAAACAAGCTTAAACGGTTCAACCAAAATCTAACATTTTCGAATGTTATCCAGCCAGAGAGAGAAGAACTCACTTCAGGTGAATTTCGATACAAAGGCAAGTGGAGACAAGAATTCTTTAAAAATGACCGTCCCATTGTTGTTGAGTTGGGTTGCGGAAAGGGAGAATACTCTGTTTATTTAGCACAACAATACCCAGAGAAAAACTTTATCGGGGTCGATATAAAAGGCGCGCGTTTTTGGGCTGGCGCCAAAGAATCACTCGAATTAGGACTGTCCAATGTAGGATTTTTACGCACTCAGATAGAGTTGATTGAAGATGTTTTTGCCGAAAATGAAGTCGACGAAATCTGGATTACATTCCCCGATCCACAAATCAAATTTAAACGAACCAAACACCGTTTAACCAACCCCGCATTTTTAGACCGATACCGCACCATACTTCAGCCCGAAGGGCGTATTCATTTAAAAACAGATAGTGAATTCTTGCATGGCTACACCTTAGGTTTACTTGAGGGGAAAGGCTGGGAGGTAGATTATGCACACCACGATGTATATGGCAATGCTTATTCGCCAAAACACGTTACTGCCATTCAAACCCACTATGAGCGTTTGTTTATGGTGAAAGGAAGATTGATTACCTACTTGACTTTTCGTTTCCCAAATGCCTAAAGCAGATCAAAACTTTTTTGAAAAAGTGTATCAAGTCGTAAGACAAATTCCAGAAGGGAGAGTGAGCTCTTATGGCGCCATTGCACGATCCATTGGCTCTCCGCAAAGTGCCCGAATGGTAGGTTGGGCAATGAAAGCCTCGCACAATATCGAAGATGTACCTGCCCATCGAGTGGTCAATAGATTAGGCTTGTTAACAGGCAAGCACCACTTTGATGGAACTAATTTGATGCAACAGCTACTCGAGAACGAAGGGGTTGAGGTAATTGACAATCAAATACAGCGCTTTGACGAAATCTTTTGGGACCCTAATCAAGAAGGGGTTTAAAGCTTGCAGAGAAACTTTTTTTGTCCACTTCTTCCCTGTATATTTGTAATTTAGAATCAGTTTAAAAAACTAGAATGGAATTATCGAAAAAGGCGATTGAACAGGCGTTAACAACAATTACACTCCCAGGTGACGGAAAACATTTGATGGAAAGCGGAGCCGTGAAAAATATTCTTGTTTTTGGCGACGAAGTCGTAATCGACCTTACCGTTCAAAATCCCAGTTTACAAGCCAGAAAAAAGCTGGAAGTTGAGATTTTAAAATGTATCCATAAAGAGGTTCATCCTAAGGCAAAAATAAAAATCAATGTTACGGTTGAAGCTCCCCCAAAAGCAGAACCGATCAAGGGTAAACCCATTCCTGGTATAGACAATATTATTGCCATTTCCTCTGGAAAAGGAGGGGTAGGAAAATCGACTATAACGGCAAATATTGCAGTGACTTTAGCCAAGATGGGCTTTAAAGTAGGGGTCTTAGATGCAGATATTTATGGACCGTCTATCCCTACTATGCTCGATATGGAAGGGGCAAGACCATTATCCATTAATGTCGATGGTGCTTCTAAAATGGAGCCCATTGAAAACTATGGTGTAAAGGTGTTGTCTATTGGGTTTTTCACTCAGCCAGATCAAGCTGTTATTTGGCGTGGTCCTATGGCGGCAAAAGCCTTGAATCAAATGATTTTTGATGCCGCTTGGGGAGAATTAGATTTCTTATTATTGGATCTGCCTCCTGGTACTGGGGACATACATTTAAGTATTGTACAGTCTTTACCGATCAACGGGGCTGTAGTTGTGTCAACACCACAAAATATAGCTTTAGCAGATGCTAAAAAGGGAATCGCGATGTTCCAGCAAGATAACATTAGTGTTCCTGTTTTAGGGATAGTCGAAAACATGGCTTACTTTACACCAGAAGAACTTCCAGAAAATAAATATTACTTATTTGGAAGAGAAGGAGCAAAAAATCTAGCGGCAGACAAAGAAGTGCCTTTCTTAGGGGAAGTACCCATTGTACAAAGTATTCGCGAAGCTGGGGATGTAGGTCGCCCTGCTGCATTACAAAGTAAAACCGCAGTAAGTGACGCTTTTGAAGAAGTTACGCGAAATACCGTTTCAGAATTAATTAAGCGAAACGATCACCTGCCTCCAACCCAGGCGGTTAAAATAACCACTATGGCTGGCTGTTCAGCAGTAAAAAAGTAAAACCAATTAGAATGGAATTAAAAGATAAAGTAATGCTTGCTCTTGACGAAATCAGACCCTTTTTAGCGGCTGATGGTGGCGATATTTCTTTGATTGACATCGCTGAAGACAAAATTGTTACCGTGCAATTGCAAGGCGCATGTGCAGGTTGTTCAGTCAATCAAATGACGTTAAAATCTGGCGTAGAATTGACCATCAAAAAACACGCTCCGCAAATTGAGCAAGTGATTAATCTAGAAGCATAAAAAAACATGTCAGATATTACTATTTCAATCCTTGATAGGGAAGGAGATACACATCAAATAGAAGCGCCTACAGATATGGCGATGAACTTGATGGAGGTTTGTAAAGCCTATGAATTACCAGTAGAAGGAACTTGTGGCGGAATGGCACTTTGTGCTTCATGCCAATGCTATGTTTTATCCGACCATGATTTAGGAGAACGTTCAGATGATGAAGAAGCTATGCTTGCAGAGGCATTTAACGTTCGTGATAACAGCCGTTTGGGTTGTCAAATCCCTATAACAAAAGAATTAGAAGGCTTGCAAGTCGAACTTGCCCCAGAAGAAGACTAACTTCTTCGTATATTGAAACCGATTGAATTATTGCTATGAAAAATCAACTTTTATTCGGTATGCTACTCTTATCGCTACTTTCATGTACTTCAAACCCTCAGCCACTTGTGGTGGGACATCGAGGGGCTAGGGGGCATGTAGCAGAAAACACAGTCGCCTCTGTAAAAAAAGCACTGGCCTTAGGGGTAGATGGAATTGAGATAGATGTCTTTGTTTGTGCTTCGGGAGAATTAGTTGTGTTTCATGATAAAACCTTAGAAAAACTAACCGACGCCACCGGCTATATCGAAACAATTGATCTAGATTCTATTCGAAAAATAACGGTATTAGGGCGTGAGCCCATTCCAACTTTAGTTGAGGTGCTAGAGGTGATTAATGCTGAAGTAGTATTAAACATCGAACTAAAAGGTACCAGAACAGCAAAACCAACTTATGCTTTGCTTAAGCAGTATTTTGACCAAGGAAAATTGAAGCCTTCTGATGTGTTTATTTCGAGCTTTGACTGGAACGAACTCCAACTTTTTTATGATGAGACCAAAGAAGTACCCATCGCTGTTTTGACAGAAGACGATCCTCTTGATGCCATTCCAGTGGCTTTAGGTTTAAAAGCTTTTGCCATTAACCCAAACCATAAAAGTCTGACAAAAAGCAACGTAAAAAAGATTCATGCAGCGGGTTTAAAAATTTATCCTTGGACCATTAACGAACCAGAAGACATTGCCCATATGAAAGACTTAGGGGTAGATGCAATTATCACCGATTTTCCCGAAAGAGTTTATCCACAATAAAAAATGAAACCCTCCAAGAAACAAGGAGGGTTTCTTACTGGATTCGAATACCCCACTTTTGCTTGTTAACAAGCAACCTTGAATCCAGCAATAATATTTTTAATAGTGATTGCCTCAAGATGCTGTGATATTCAAAAAAGAGAATGGAATATCATGGTAATTTTATCGAGGACTTAATCGAAAGATACAAAAAAATCTATACCAACGGGTTTAGTTGTTTAAATAGTAAATTCCCAGGTTGAGGAAACTAGCAAAACTCACCCATACTAGGTAGGGGTAAAGTAAGTAAGCTGTGGGTTTATGGACGATTTTAAACCAATAGATGGTTTTGAGGATTAGATAAAGCAATAAGGCAATAACGAGCAAAGCAATCCCTGGACTTTTTAACCCAAAAAAGACAATACTCCACAGGCCATTTACCACCAATTGAGCGCCAAAATGGTAGAGGGCTGTTTTCACCCATCTATGATGACTTCCTTTTGACCAAACCCAGCCCGCTGCGACTCCCATCATGCAGTAAAGCGTGGTCCATACAGGTGCAAAAAGCCAGTTAGGTGGAGTGAAAAAGGGCTTGTTAAGTCCCGCGTACCAAGTAGGAATAGCCGCTTGTGTAATGTACCCAGAAAGTCCGCCAATACTTAGACAAATAAAGACTGATATACTTATTCCAACAACTGTTTTTACCCTTCGGGTCATTTTATTTCTTTTACAAAAAGAAAGGTAGAAAATATTATTTGAAGCATCATGCCATTGAATGTCTTATCTTTAACCCATGACTATTGAAAAAGAATTTATGGCCGCTGCTTTTCTTGCACAAGAAGGAAAAGTGAGTTGGTCTTCCCCATCTAATATTGCCTTAGTAAAATACTGGGGTAAATATGGAAAACAATTGCCACAAAACCCTTCATTAAGCTTTACTTTGACCAATTGTGCTACCACAACGCACTTGCAATTTAAACCAAAAGAAAGGGACAATCAGTTCTCTTTTTCTTTCTTATTTGAAGGGAAAGAGCAGCCTTCTTTTCACCCTAAAATGGAAGCTTTTTTTGATCGAATTAAAACCTTTTGCCCCTATTTATTGGAACATGATTTAACAATTTCTTCCTCAAACTCTTTTCCGCACAGTAGTGGGATTGCCTCTTCTGCTTCCAGCATGAGTGCACTTGCACTTTCACTGCTTAGTATAGAAGAGCAGGGAGTTGGCTTTGCATCTCAGGAAGTCTTTCATCAAAAGGCTTCATTTTTAGCCAGATTAGGTTCAGGAAGTGCAGCAAGAAGCATTCAAGGACCTATGATGTCATGGGGAGAGACTAAGGCCATTCAAGGGAGTTCACAAGAATTTGCTACTTGTATCGACCAAGAAATCCATCCTGTTTTCCGCACTTATCAAGACACCATTCTGATTATTGATAAGGGGCAGAAAAAGGTGAGTAGCACTTTGGGACATCAATTGATGGAAAACCACCCCTATGCCACCGCAAGATTTGAACAAGCGCACCAGCATATGACGCGTTTGATGGCTATTCTAGCCAAAGGGGAACTAGAAGACTTTATGCAATTAGTCGAATTAGAAGCCCTTACTTTACACGCTTTGATGATGGCGTCAAACCCATATTTTGTATTGATGCAGCCCAATACTTTAGCGGTGCTCAATAAAATTTGGGCGTTTAGAGAAGACACAAAACTACCTTTGTGTTTTACCCTAGATGCAGGAGCAAATGTACATCTGCTCTATCCAGAAGAACATAAAAATGCCATTAGTGCTTTTATTGCAAGTGATCTTGCTTCTTTTTGCGAAGCTGGACAATACATTGAAGATCAAGTTGGTACTGGCGCTAAAAAGTTGTAAGTTTGTTTTGCTATGAAAGGCCCATTATTTTACGCTAAAATCTTACTCTTTGGAGAGTATGGAATCATCAAATATTCCAAAGGATTATCGATACCCTATAATTTTTATCGCGGTGCGTTAAAGTTAAATGCTACCGCAGAGTTTGAAGATTCGCACGAGAAATTAAAGCGTTTTTGTGCGCATTTAGAGACAATTTCGAAAGAGGTAGTCACCTTTGATTGGGAACGTCTAGCATCAGATCTTGCACAAAAGATGTATTTCGACAGCAGTATTCCACAGGGATATGGCGTGGGGAGTAGTGGTGCACTTGTTGCAGCAATCTATGATCAATATGCGCTTGATAAAATTACTGTTTTAGAAAATCTAACAAAGGATAAGCTGGTAAAGCTCAAAGCAGTTTTTGCTGCCATGGAATCTTTTTTCCACGGAAAATCTTCTGGTTTAGATCCCTTGAATAGCTATTTAAGCCTTCCTTTATTAATCCACTCTAAGAACAGTATTGAACCCACTGGTCTTCCTTCTCAAAATCCAGAAGGGAAAGGTGCGGTATTTTTATTAGACAGTGGGATTGTAGGAGAAACAGCTCCTATGGTGTCTATTTTTATGCAAAGTATGGAGCAAGAGTCTTTTCGTTTAATGATGAAAGACCAGTTTATCAAATACACAGACCAGTGTATTGAGGATTTCCTTCAGGGAAATTTAAGATCTCTTTTTACTCACACAAAAAAGTTGTCTCATTTAGTATTGAACAACTTTAAACCCATGATCCCAGAAAAATTCCACGCTTTGTGGAAAAATGGATTAGAGACAAATGATTATTATCTCAAACTTTGTGGTTCTGGTGGTGGGGGCTATATCCTTGGTTTTACAGAGGATATAGAGAAAGCAAAATTAGCCTTAAAAGACTACCAATTAGAAGTGGTCTATAATTTCTGAAAAGCATGCGGCTTTTCTCCAACACTTCCTTTAATTCTTATTTCTTGCCTTTCTTTGGCGTATTCGCCTCAACAAGAGGATATACTATTTTAGTTTTAGTGGCGGCACAATATCTCAGTGCGCGTTATATTCTTGCTCCCCAAAAAACATGGATAGCGCATTTAACAGATCATCGTTTATTTTTATTGGTGTTGGCTTCATCTTTAGCCATCGCTGCGGGCTATTTGATCAATAACTTTTATGACGCAGAAAAAGACCAGATTAACCGCCCAAAACAGTACTTGTTGCATCAGCTTATTTCACCAGATCTACAATTGTTTTTTTATGGCTGTTTTAACTTGTTGTGTTTAGGCTTGTCATTTTTTGTTAGTTACAAGGCGGTGTTATTTTTCTTTGTTTACATGCTGGCAATTTGGCTGTATAGCCATCTATTAAAAAAGACGTTCTGGGCCAGTAATGTCTTTGCCGCTGTGCTTGCCATTACCCCTTTTTTTGCGATTAGTTTGTATTTTAATAACCTTTCTACTTGGGTAATGTACCATGCGAGTTTTCTCTTTTTGATTATCCTTATTCGCGATTTAGTCAAAGATTTGCAAAACTTCAAGGGAGACTGGGTGCGAAATTATTCTACCGTTGCAGTTGTTTTTGGGGTTAAAACAACCAAATATATATTAACGCTTCTAATGCTTTTTGCAGCCATTGCAGTTTCTTTCTTGCTGTCAGAAAAAGCGCAATTAGGAATGATGTATTACTATTTTCTAAGCACCTTGCCCTTTCTTGCTGGATTATTGATCCTCTTATGGAAAGCCGATGGGCAAAAGGCGTATCTTTGGCTTCATAATTTGTTAAAATTTTTAATTTTAGCGGGTGTGGGTAGTATCGTTTTAGTGCGATACACAATTTAAATTAATACAATGAGCCAAAATATCTCTGTTGCAATGGCACAGAATGATCACTTATAGTTCTATAAATCAACCCTATAGGACATTATTAACCTCCCGATATAATTCAATTAACAATTAACAGAGAAAGACAATCTACGCTTAAAATAAAAGATAAGGAGAAATAAGATGGCAACAAAAAATACGATTCGACTCAATAAATTCATTGCTAACTCTGGCCTGTGTTCACGAAGAGAAGCCGATATGCACATCGGTTTAGGGACCGTTAAGGTCAATGGAAAAATCGTTACTGAAATGGGCTATCAAGTCCAACCTGGAGACGAAGTTAAATTTGATGGTCAACGCATTAATGCTGATAAACCTACCTATGTTTTATTGAACAAGCCTAAAGGTTTTTTAGCCTCCGTTAAAAAAGGAAACTATAAGAAAGATGTCCTTGAATTGATTGCAAGAGCAGCACCTTTTAGAATAGATCCTTTACATGCAATGGACCGCTCTACTACAGGTTTATTATTGTTTACAAATGATCAACAAATGATCGCAAAGTTGCGTAATCTTAATACTAGGGTGAAGAAAATCTACCAAGTTGTATTAGATAAAAACTTGACCGGTGAAGCGGTTGACAAAATCAAAAAGGGAATTGTTGTAGACCGCAATAAGGTGCTTAGCGTTGAAGATATCAGTTTTATTCACGGGCAACCAAAGCGAGTAGTGGGAATAGAAATTCACGATCAAACCTATAAGGCGATTCATCAAATTTTTGATGCTGTAGGGTATACCATTGAGCAATTAGACTTGGTGACTTATGCTCATTTGACTAAAAAAGATTTATCCCGCGGTAGATTTAGACACCTAGGAGAACAAGAGATTAACTTGTTAAAAATGCTGAAGTAGAGGTTTCTTTCGCACTATTTCATAACACATTACTCCTAATACTATCGCGTATTCTAATGCGATCAAAACATAGTTTTCTTGAAAGTTGGGATCTGCATAAGTAACATAACTTATCGCGATAAGCAAGCTCCATATCAAGGGAAAACTGTAGCGTGTAAACATCCCCAAAAAAACAAGAGGGATCACATACCAGGGGTGAACAATTGATGCCAAGAGATAATAGGATGTCAACAAGAATAGCATAGCGGTAAACACCTCTTGGGCTTTTTTTTTTGGTCTTAAAAAGGCAAAAAGAAATACAATTCCACTGATGATCCAGGGGGAGATTTCGCCCCACTGTCTAATGATATTATAGCCTTTTACCTGATAGCCTACCCATCGAATGATATAATAAAAGCTTCCGTTAAACTCAAAGTTTTTAAACCATAATTGAATGGTGGTAAAATAATTTTCCATCCCGATATCTTTAAAGAAAGGCACAAAAAAAACGAACAAACTAACACTGCCTAATAAGCTCATACCGACTGTCTTTTTCCACGACTGAAAACGCGCAAAGAGAGGGAGTAACAATAAGGGGATAAGTTTTGTTGCTATAGAAAATGCAAAGGCTAGGGAGGCGAGGCTGTGGCGTTTTTTTAGGAGGAACCAAAAACCTAAGGTAAAGAAGAAAAGCATGACCCCTTCCCAATGTAAATTCCCTGTCAATTCAAGGATGATTAGTGGATTGAGAAAATACCATCCTAATTTTTTTGTGGGTAAATCAAGCTGGTGTAGAATTCTTTGGGCGATTAAAAAGAGTCCTACTTCAGCAAGAATAAGTAAGAGTCGCATAATAACAACGGTGCCCAAAAGATGATGAGGTAACCACTTGACAGAAAACAAAAATCCCAATTGATTGACAGGAGGGTAATTTGAATAATGTTGTGCGCTTAATTCCCCCATTCCGGTAAACAATTCGTGTTTCAGGGTCGGGTTAAAAAGGGTGTTATCAGCCATTAATTCATTTGGGCTAAAGGCATAGGGATTAAGTTCATTTTGAAGTAATAAACCATCCCAAATAAAGCGATAAAAATCCTGTGAAAGCGAGGGTAAGGCGATTAGAAAAACAAAACGGAAAGCAATGCCTAGCCAGAAGATCGTTTGGGTAGAAATACGCTTTAATAAGGCAAATGTCAAGGCCCAGCTACTAGCATAGAGCAATAAAAAATAGATGCTTTCTTCTCGAGGGATATAATATCCCAAAAGAACATAAATAACAATAATAAGAAAAGCGAGAATCGCAACACGAGATGGGTTTCCCCCTAACATTATCCTTGTGTTCTAAATGAATTTACAAAGATAAAGCCGAAGCCGACAAACAACAATAAATGAAAAGGGAATAGTCCAAAATCCCCTTGATTCCCCACGACAAATGCGCTGTACATCCCAAACAAAAAGTAGAGGGCTAATAGGCCTTCTATGATGGTGTTTTTGTGTACTTTTTTTGGAATGTATTTATTGTTTTTCCAAGTGTCTTTTAACTCTTGGATATTGAATTTAGGGGTGCGAATAAAATCACTTCTTTTCCCTCTATGTCCTTCTAAAACGGCCAAAGCATTGTGGAATGAAAAGCCCATGGCAACAGTGTAAAAAGTAAAAAAGGTTTTAGTGTATTCGAGAAACTGTAATAATCCACTGCCATTTTTTTTACGGTATAGCTCCCAGTAGCAGTAGAAAAATATAACGGTACTTACTATGAATAGGGAAGAGATTTTGAAAAACCAGGCTAAGTGTCCCCACTCGTTTTTAATGTAGAGCATGGGAATACTTAAAATCCCTACGATCAAAACATTTAAAAACATGGTGCTGTTTAAAAGGTGTAAAATGGAATGCACTTTAGTCCCAAAGGGAAGTTCCTTTTTATCGATTACCTTTTTGATCATTTTTTGGTAATTCTCTGCCCCACCTTTATTCCATCTAAATTGTTGAGAACGGATAGCGCTCATGACCACAGGAAGTTCAGAAGGGGTTTCCACCTCTTCGAGGTATTTGAATTTCCAGTTTTTTAACTGTGCGCGATAGCTAAGATCTAAATCTTCAGTTAGGGTATCACCTTCCCAATTTCCAGCATCAAGAATGGTCTCTTTGCGCCAGATTCCTGCGGTTCCATTAAAGTTGATAAAGTGACCTTCAGAATTTCTTCCTACCTGTTCAAGGGTGAAGTGTGCGTCAAGGGCAAAAGCTTGTACTTCTGTTAAAATAGAATAATCGTGATTGATGTGTTCCCATTTTGTTTGAACTACCCCAATATCGGTTTGATCAAACTGTGGTACTGTTTTTAACAACCAGTCTTTTCTAGGTAGAAAATCAGCGTCAAAAATGGCAATTAATTCTCCTTTTGCACTTCTTAAACCCTCTTTTAAGGCTCCCGCTTTAAAACCAACCCGGTCTTTACGACGAATTTGTACAATATCAAGCCCCCCCTTTTGTAAGTCAGCAACGATTCCTCTAGTTAGTTCAATAGATTCGTCTGTAGAATCGTCAAGAACTTGGATTTCTAATCGGTCTCTAGGATATTCAATCTCGTTGATGCATTTAAGTAAACGTTCCATTACATACAACTCGTTAAAAACGGGAAGTTGAATGGTTACAAAAGGAACTTTCTTTGGATTGCTTATATCTAAAGGAGTTAAAGTAGGTTTGTTTTTTTGAGCTTTTTTGTAGTTAAACAATAGATTAAGTTGCGCTAAACTATAAAAGAAAACAAGAAGTAAAGAAAGGGAATACAATCCCATCACAATGAAGGAAACGTTTAACCAAAAGTATTCCATGTCATTTTTTTTTCGATAAGTAGTGTTTGAAAATCCACCCTATAATTTTCATTCCTGCAAATATAGTTCCTTTTACGGTTCCTGAAACTTTTGATACCCCTATTCTTCTTTTATAAGAAACAGGAACTTCTTGATAGGCAATTTTTTGACGTAAAACTTTGAGTTGCATCTCTACTGTCCAGCCATAAGTTTTATCCCTCATTTTGAGCTTCTCAAGAGTTTCCCATCGAATTGCTCTAAAGGGGCCAAGATCTGTAAAGTTGGATCTGTAAAGGAATTTCATCAAAAAACAGGCGAGCCAATTGCCAAATACTTGCTGCGGAGTAAGCGACCCTCTTTCTCTTAACGCTTTTACACGGGCACCCACGACAAAATCTGCTTTATCTTCTAAGATAGGTTTGATGACCTTTGTGAGTTCTTGCGGATAATCAGAATAATCCCCATCAAGGAAGACAAGAATATCGGGTTTTTTCTGTCCTTGTGATATATAATCGATGCCCTTGAGGCAGGCATAACCATAGCCTTTGCTTTTTTCGGTTAATACAGTTGCTCCAGCATTAGCGGCAACCTGCGCAGTTTGATCGGTAGAATTGTTGTTCATTACCACGACTTCTTCCACTAGATCAGGAATCTCTTCGATCACTTTTGCAATCGACTTTTCTTCGTTAAAAGCAGGAATAATAACTTTTATTATGGGCATGGGAGTGGTTAAATATGATTGGCCCAAGTTAGTTCATTACAACTTATTCCCTAACGGAAATTCAGGAAGATTGGTGCGATTCGCCACAGGACCATTTTCTAATTTGAGTACTCCTCGCGGACAAACAGCAGAGCAAATCCCGCAGCCTACACAAGAAGAGCGAACAATGTTTTGGCCCTTTTGGGCGTAAGCCCTCACATCAATTCCCATCTCGCAATAGGCAGAACAATTTCCACAAGAAATACATTGACCCCCGTTAGTTGTAATGCGAAAACGCGAAAGTAAACGTTGTTGTAATCCCAGAATGGCTGCCATAGGGCAGCCAAAGCGACACCAAACACGGCTTCCTAGAATAGGGTAAAACCCTACTCCTAAAACCCCAGAAAAGGCCGCGCCTATTCCAAAGCCGTACCATTTTGTCAAGGTATAGCTCTTGATGAATAAGATATTTTTCTCGCCAGAAAAGGCTTGGATAGCAATCGTTCCCGCGATAACACAACCTATGGTGATCATGCAGTATAAAGCGTCTTTGTCCATTTCTTTTCTTTTGAAAAAATAGATGGTGCCCATTAAAAGGGCTAAGAAAATCACAACGCCTATCACAAAGGTCTCTCTAGAGAAACTGCTTAAGGAAGGATTGCTGCCTAAAAAAGACCAGATAACAGCAATGGTGGTTAAAAAAACCAAAACCAATACCACGTGAATCAACCAGCGTTCTAATTTCCAAACACTAATTTTTTTACTCGATAATTGTCGAAAAGGGTCTCCAGCAGTTTCTGCTAATGCACCACAACCACATACCCACGAACAGTACCAGCGTTTTCCATATAAATAGGTCAAAATGGGCGAAACAATAAAGATCATTGCAACCCCAGAAAAGAGCATAAACAACCCTAAGTTTCCGCCAATGAGCATGTTCTTTATGTGCCACGACTCAAAAAAGTAGTAATTAAGTGGCCACATATTCTTTAAATCTTTAGCGAAATAAGGGGTGTCAGGATGAAACAATGCCAGTAGTTCAGGAATCAAAAAGGCAAAGCCTAATTGAAAAAACATCACCGATAGGGTGCGTATAATTTGATAGCGATTGTGGCGGTATTTTAAAATGAATTTCACCCCAAAAATTAAGATGGCCAAGGTGTAAAGTGTTCCATATACAAACCACTGGGTAGCAGGTTTTCCATTTAAAGTCAAACTTAATGGATCAAAGAACGCGACTAAACCGGTGCTCCCTTTGCTGTTATAGCCCAGGGTCTCTGGGTAAAAATAAAGCGCGATATAAAATCCAGTCAAAGCGATGCCCACAAACCAGCCCAATAGCCCTCTTGCAGATAGTCCATCGAACCACACTCCGTTATTCTTAATACCGGGGATAGTCCCATGATAAAGTCGTTCACTATAGAGGATAGTTCCTATGCTAATTAAAACTAGGCTAGCTATAAAACCATAAGTCGAGCTAGAAAAAGAAGCACTAAAAAAAGGAAAGAATAATAGAGCAAGTCCAGTGAGGCCTATGATTAGACCTATGTTTTTTCCATGACTGCTGTTTAGACGAGTTGACTGTGCCATTGTGCTTGTATTTGAGGTTCGTATTGGGCGTAAAATTCTGGGTCAAAGTTGGCTTTTGAGAGATTTTCAATAACATTGTCGATCTCTACTTTTTCATTTAGCCATTGATCAAAAACTTCGTGTCGCATTCGTATGCCAAAGGTATTGACACCTAAAAACAAACGACTTTTTGCATGATAGGCTAGACGTACCATGCAATTTTCTGTTGGATGCTTCCAGCAAAAGTGATTTTCTTCTTGCGTTGCGCGTGGAGAAATCTGCCCATAGGTTTGATATTCAATATCAAAGAATTTTGCACTGTTAAACCAGTGTCCAGGGGTATAAGCGGTGGGTTTACCCGTTAAACTTTGTGCTAGGGTTTCTCCCATCATTCGACCCACATACCAAACGGCTTCAATCGCATGGCGGTGAGGGAGAGGGGAACGCAATTCAGCACAGTCACCTATGGCATATACATCAGGTAAATTAGTAGCGAGATTTTGATCGACTAAAATTCCTCGGTTTATCTCGAGATCGCTGTTTTTTAAAAAATCAATATTAGGTCTTACCCCTGCAGTGAGTCCTACCATTTGACAAGGGATAATATCGCCTTGATCTGTTAGCACGCTTGCAGCCTTTCCATTTTCATTTGGAACTATTTCTAAAAGACTGGTGTTCATTCTTAGGTCGATACCATGTGCCCTAATATGTCGTTCAATCATATCCCCTTCATGGGCAGAAATTACTTTATTCCAAAAGTGATTTTCTCTCACTAAAAAACTTACTTGAATCCCGCGACTGTGGAGCATTTCTGCTAATTCAATCCCAATTAGGCCACCTCCTACTACAACAGCTTGTTGAATATTTGGGGTATTTGCGGTAAGCTGTTCAAGATCTTGTTTAGTGTAAAGCCCTTGAACGTTTTCAAGGTCTTGGCCTTTCCAGCCAAATTTATTTGGGGTTGAACCTGTTGCTAAAACAAGAGAATCATAAGAAAGGTGCTGGCCATTTGCTAAGACAACAACTTTTTCTTTTGCGTTGATCTTAGTGACTTCTGCATTGAGAAGATCAATATTGTTTTGTTGCCAAAACCCTTTCTCATAAGGTTCAAGATGTTCCCATTTTAAATGTCCCATATAAACGTACATCAAGGCTGTTCTTGAAAAAAAATAGTCGCTTTCTTTTGAGATAATAAGAATGGGTTGTCGACTTTTTTTGCGAATATTTCTGGCAAGTGTTGTGCCTGCAATACCATTGCCAATAATGATGATGGGAGACTGGGACGTCATAATTATGTCTTTATCCCAAGGTAAGCTATTTTCTACTTTTTGAAAAATTTGTATCTTAGAAAAACCTAAACTTACTTGAATTCGACTTAAAATGGCCAAAGGCTTATTTAGAGCGATGCAAGCTTTAAAAAAACGCAAAATGAAAAAATCACTTTGGGCACGACTGGAACTCCCTTTAGCAACGACCAAAGAGAATATTTGGCTGGCTTTAACTTTGCCAGAATTGACAAAACAATATATGTACAATTGTCAATTGCACTGTTCGTGGGAACTAGGGAGTGATGCTTTGTGGCGAGAACTTCAAGAAGATGGTTCTTTTATTACCCATGTAAGCGGAACTTTATTAGAATATCAACCGTATTCTTTATTGCGATTTAAAATCAATCACCAGCGGGACGGTTTAAACGGCCAGACCTCTGAATTGCGATTTATATTATCTCCTTCTCAAAAAGGAGTACTACTAACTGTAGAGCAAGGCGACTTTTCGACTTTTCCACAAGCCGAGGAGATTTATGCCGAGTGTGTTAGCGGGTGGAACTATGTTCAAGAAAAACTTATCGCCACCTGTCTTTCTGTAAAATGATTTTTAACCCAAATCGAACCTTATGTTTACTCTTTTTGCTGGGATTACCGGCCTATTTTCGCTCTTGTTTTTAAGACATTATTACCCCTATTTTAAAGATGCAAATGATTTTTTTCTATTGCAGGTTTTATCATCATTTATGCGGTTACAACCGCTTTAATTGCCATAATTGTATTTACGCCCTATTATTTATTAATGACATAATTGCTTAAATGAACTAGGTTTTCTATCTTAAAAAGATGAAAATCAAGTTTTTATTTTGCTGTTTTTTGTCAGCCTTATCCACTTTTTCCTTTGGGCAAAAAATCATGGGGTTAAGTTTTGTAGGGACAAAAGAGCAAGTCCTTCCAGAGCAAATTCTACCTGTTGAACAGCTGGGGGCGAACTGGGTTTCATTAATGCCTTATGGATATTTAAGCTCTGCGCAAGATAGCATCGTGGCATACGATACAGATTGGCAATGGATAGGAGAGAAGACGGAAGGTTTGAATGCAACGATTCCTCTTTTTAAAGCGCGGAGAATAAAAATAATGCTTAAACCTCAAATCTGGATCAGTAGAGGGGTGTATACAGGAAAGATTAATCCTACAAGTCCACATTCTTGGGAAGTATTCAAAGCATCCTATCGCGAATTTATTTTACACTTTGCACAGCTTGCTGCCCAACATGATATTCCCCTGTACTGTATTGGGACAGAATTACCCTCGGTGGTTAAAAGAGAAGAAAAATTTTGGCGGGAGTTAATTCTTGAGCTTAGATCAATTTATAAAGGGGAGTTAGTTTATGCAGAAAATTGGGATCAATATGATGCAGTACCGTTTTGGGATGCACTAGACTATATAGGGTTGAATGCCTATTTTCCGCTAAAGGGAGAGACACCTTTAACGCTTGAGCATATCCAGCAAAGATGGGCGAAGACTAGTAATAGGATAGGACAAGTGAGTAAGGAATTTAATCGTCCAGTGCTCTTTACTGAAATGGGCTATCGCAGTATTGATGATCCTTTGCGTCGCCCATGGGATTATCGCGATAAAGCACAAAATTATAACCCCAAAATGCAAGCAATGGCATTAGAAGCCTTGTTGAAGGAATTTATGCCGCAACCCTGGTGGCAGGGGGGCTTTGTTTGGAAATGGTTTCCAAATCATCCTAATGCTGGGGGAGAAAATCACACAGGCTTTACACCACAGAACAAATTAGCGGAAGAAGTGCTTCGCTCTTATTTTACAAATCGCAAATAATAGCGATAAAGTTGCTTTGGACCGATTCCAGCATACCGCATTAGATGAATTAAACCATGGTGAAAGTGCAATCGCCAAACGCCATTTTCTTTAAATCTTTTTGCAGATGTTATTATTTTCTGAGGTAAGACGATAAAGTTTGTCGCCTGATATAAGCGGTCAATCAATTCTACATCCTCACAAACAGTATAGTGTTCATTAAAACCTTTAAGCTGCATAAAGAGCTGCTTCTCAACAAAAAGGGATTGATCACCACTGCGGCAAAAACGGGTGTTGTACCTTGTTGCTAAAGCCGCCCATTTTAAGGCGAAGTGATCGTGATCGAATTGCATTTGAAAGCAGCCTGCTTTGTTTTCTGCATTGCATTTGTTTAATAAAATTTGATCGAATCCTTGAGGTGGGGTGCAATCGACATGAATAAAATACAGGAGTTTATGGAGGGCATTTTTTGCCCCAGCGTTCATCTGTAGGGCTCTTCCTTTTTTTGATTTAAGCAAACTGCAATTTGGCGAAGCCTCAATTATTTTACAGCTATCATCTGTGCTACCTCCATCGACAAAAATAATTTGGTGTTGATGGCTTTCTAGCGCGCCAAAAAGGATAGCGATAAATTTAGGTAACCGTTTGGCTTCATTATAAATGGGAACAATAATAGAGATCCCCGCTTTATTCGTTGAGGCTCCAGTCATAATTTAAAAAGCGAACTTTTGCATTTTTTGCAACAGGCTGTTTAGCATATTTTCTAATAAAAGCGTGTCGCTCTTTCTTTGAGCCAAAGTCACCCGCGAACCATTGAAAAATTCTAGAAATTTCCATTTCTTTTTCGCTAAGAATATTCCGTTTTTCGTCATTTATAAAATCTGTAGTCACTGCTTCTAGCTGTTTTTCCATGCCGTGGGCATAGAAAGCTTTGTTGAGTAATTTGGGACAAGAGGCAGAGGCGCAATTGATCGCAAAATGAATCCTAGGTTCCTCCATCTTTCTTAAAATTTCATGCTCAATGTGATTGAGGGAAACTTTTTTCCCATCGAGATTAAAGCGTTTAAAGCGCCACGGAGTAATAAGCTTACGGATACTTTTTAAAGGGTAATTGTCTAATATAAGTTTTACGGTAACTGCATTGTAGGCATTGATAAAATAAGCGAGAGAGTCGTTCTTAGACCAATATTCGGCTGGGGGGTTTTCTTCGAGACTGCTAATGTAATTATCTAATGCAATGGTATCGTTTTTCCATTTGGCATAGTTTACGTTGCCATCTTTGTCGACAAAAGTTTTAAGGGCATTGGTCCACTGTTCGTGAATATTTTTTTGTCCCATCAAGGCAAAAGAAAGTAGAAAAAAAACGGAAGTTAAGATCTGGCGCATAAGGTTTGAATTTAACAACAACCTCCTCCATCATAGTGATAAGTGGACTCACTGATGTAAAGGTCATCTCGATTAATTTTTGCTAAAGCTCCAGCAGTTTTATCACAAACTGCAAGGGGTTGGTTTTGTAAAAGCACATGGCCTTTTTTATCGTCAAAAAAGTCTTCGTCCCCAAAATAGATAGCGGCTTTCCCTGTAAAGACACAAGGACCGTCTTCTGGCATGGGGTCTTTAATGGCGCAGACTTCTACGCTTTCAATAAAGATGGTTTCTTCTGTGGGGTAGTGTTTTTTATCTAAGATGCGATAGGGTCTTTTAGCTCTTATTTCAATGGTTCCAAAGCCTACATCGGTTAGCATTTTGACATATTCTTTTAATGGGATAGAACCAGACAGACATAAAGCACGAAGGCGCTCGTCATCGCGCAGGGTTTGATTCATGGGTTGTTCACAGATGGGGTCACTCATGACCAATCTTCCGTGAGGTTTTAAAACCCGGTACATTTCTTCTAGGGCTTTTTTAAGTTCTTCTACTTTAAAGATATTGAAAAGACAATTTTGCGCGGCAACATCAATAGAGTTGTCTTCTACTGGGAGGTCAAGTGCGTCTCCTTTTTTGAGGGTAACAAAATCAGATTCAAACCAGTCGTTTTGTTCTTCGGCTAGAATAAAATTTTTCCGCGAAGCGTCTAACATCTCCTCTACTACATCGATTCCAATAACGCCTTCTTTTTGTCTTGAAAAGTAAGAGAATTGAAGTAATTCCATACCGCCGCCCACGCCAACATAAAGGATTTTTGGGTTATTGACAAGATCCCTGGGGTGAACTGTTGATCCACAACCATAATTCATTTCTTGCATAATGGTGGGGATGGATAGTCCAGGGAATTGCCAGATGGGGGTAGTGGTACAGCACAAGCCTATGTCTGGGGTTAAGGCAGCTTCTTTATAAACGTCTTTTGTTACGTCGAGATAACTCATTGAAATTAGATTATAGGGTTGAAATTAGTTGTTTGACCAATACAATCAAAGATTGTTCCGCTTTTTTAGCTGCGGCCATAATATCTGGGATATCAATGGGTTTGAGATTATCGGGGTCACATTCGTCTGTTAAAACAGAAAAAGCGATACACTCTATTTGCAGTTGATTTGCGACAATGACTTCTGGAACAGTCGACATGCCCACTGCATCTGCTCCAATTATTTTTAGATAGCGGTATTCTGCTTTTGTTTCTAATTGGGGTCCCATGACAGAAGCATAGACGCCTGCATGAAGCGAAATTTGATTTGCCTGTGCAATTGTTTTAGTGCGTTCAATTAGGGCTAGAGAATAGGGGGCGCTCATATCGACAAAGCGTTCGCCTAATTGATCGATGCCTTTTTCTGCTAAAGGAGAGCCACCTTGTAAATTGATGTGGTCTTCGATTAACATCACTTCTCCCTTTTTAAAGTTGAGGTTGATTGCTCCTGCTGCATTACTGATAATAAGTTGTTTTACCGCTAGGGCATGCATCAATCGAATGGGATAGGTGATTTCAAAATAGCTCAAGCCTTCATAGGCGTGAAAACGTCCTTCAAAAACCAAGACTTGTTTCCCTTGGATACTTCCATACAACAAACGTGCTTTATGGAATTCCATGGTGGATTGCGGGAAATGCGGGATGTCATTATAAGGAACTTCTACTTCAATGCTTAGGTGATTTACCAGGTCGCCTAATCCGGTGCCTAAGATAATTCCTATGGCGTTGTCATTGATTCCTTTGGCTTTTAAAAAAGCCAAACTTTCATTGATTTGTTCGATCATTGTATGCGTGCTTTAAGTGTCGGGTTTTCTTCAAGATCTGAAAAAGTATCGACATCGTTTTTCTCTTTGAGTAAATGGTAATTAATGTGATTTAAATCGGCTAAAGTGCTGGATAGAACTTTGTCTGTTCCCCATTCTTTTTGCTTAAAAAGCTCAGGAAAAAATTGATTGAGGCCTAATAAATAGTAGCCCCCATCTTTTGAAGGGCCAATTACTGCCGCTTGTTTTTCTAGAGCCTGAAAGGCATTATGTATGTCTTGAGTTTCTAGGGTCCACAGGTCGGTGCCAATAATGACTACTTTGTCATAAGAGATAAAGCTTTCTTGAAAAGCATTTGCCATGCGTTCTCCCAGCTGTTCTCCTGCTTGTTTTTTCTTCTGGCTAGCAATAACCGAAAAGAGGTCATTTTCCTCGATTTCGTCAGAATAATATAAATGAATGTCTACTTCTAATTCTTTTAAAACTGAAGCGGTTTTTTTAAGAAGCTCTTTGTAGATCAATAGGGCTTTTTCATCTCCGATCGTTTTGGCTAAACGCGTTTTTACTTTTCCTAATCTTGGGTTTTTGCAAAAAACGAGTAAAAGAGGTTTCTTCACAGTTAAGCGGATTAAGCGATACTTCCTTGACAGCTGCTTCCTGCGCCAGCAGTACAGCCATAGCAGTGTTGCGAGAGTAGGATTTTTCTTTTAGTGAGGGCTTCAAGATTAAAGTCGCGAATGTGCTGATGCTCACTGGCTACCCTTAATTCAAGCATTTGGTTGAAATCACAATCGTATAAATAGCCTTCCCAACTAACAGAAATGGTATTGGTGCACATTACATTTTCTGCTGCAGCTGGGTTAAAAGCAGCAACTAGGTTATGCATGTATTCCTCATAATTTTCTGAAGCGATGAGGTAATCTAAGAATCGGCTAATGGGTAAATTTGTGATAGTAAATAAATGATTGAAGTCGATGTTAAAATCTTCTTTTAGCGCTGTTTTAAAATCGTTTTCAAGGGCTTGCTGATCTCCAGGTAAAAAGGCACCAGATGGGTTGTATACTAAGTCTAACTCGAGCTTTGAATCCTCTTTTCCATATCCGGCTTCATTCAACTTTTGTAAGGCTTTGATGGATTGATCAAACACCCCAGAGCCGCGTTGTCGATCTGTTTTATTGCGTTTGTAAAAGGGTAAGGACGACACTACATGCACTTGGTGTTGTGCAAAAAAGGTGGGTAAATCATGGTATTTTTTATTGGCCATGATAATGGTGAGATTCGATCGTACAATGATTTCTTTTACAGTAGTTTGAGTGCGAATCTGCTCTACAAACCATCTAAATTTTGGGTGCATTTCTGGAGCCCCACCGGTGAGGTCAACTGTTTCAATAGAATTATGTCGCATCACATTAAGACAGTCTTCCATGGTGCTTTCAAGCATCATTTCTTTTCGATCTGGGCCAGCATCAACGTGGCAATGTGCGCAAACTTGGTTGCACATATAGCCTAGATTGATTTGTAAAATCTGTAGTTCTTTTGGACGTATGTCCTCCAGTTGATAGGCGTTTAATTTTTCTTTAAAGGTAGGTAGGGTACCATCTTGAAAAATACCGTTCGATAGAATATCAAGTTGTCTTTGTGTGTCAGATAATTCATTCTGACGTGCCTTAAGGGATTTGGTTGCCATAAATTACATGCTCAATTGATCGTGTCGATTCATCATTTGAACACCATGAACAAGAACCGCACCACTTTTAATGGCAGCTCCCACATGAACCGCTTCCATCATTTCTTCTTTTTCAATGCCTTTTTCTAATCCATCTTTTGTGTAAGCATCAATGCAATAAGGACAATGAACCACATGGGATACTGCTAGTGCAATTAAGGATTTTTCTCTTGCCGATAAATGACCTTCTTTAAATACACTGCTATAGTATTCAAAAAACTTTTCGCCTAGTGCTTCATTCCATTCTGTAATGGAGCTAAACTTTTTTAGATCGTCTGGATTGTAATATGTCTTTT
>JBDNAJ010000063.1:0-4008 GCA_039768455.1 Candidatus Arcticimaribacter sp. | reverse complement strand
ACACCTGGGTCATATGTTTAACGATGGGCCACGTGCCACCACCGGAAAACGCCACTGTATCAATTCGGCGGCATTAGCTTTTATCCCCACAGAAGAAAAAGAAAAGAATGAGTAAATACAAGATTGAAAAAAGCGAGGCCGAGTGGAAAGACCAACTCTCTCCAGAAGAATACCGCATTTTAAGACAAGCCGGAACAGAATACCCCTTTACCGGCCAATACAATGACCATAAGGAAAAAGGCACCTATCACTGCAAAGGTTGCGGGGAAGCGCTTTATGCCTCTTCGGCAAAATTTGACAGCGGCTGTGGCTGGCCCTCTTATGACAAGAGCATCGACGGGGCAATTGAGTACCGCAAAGACAGCTCTATGGGCATGCTGCGGGTCGAAATCCTTTGCGCTTCTTGCGGAGGGCATCAAGGGCATATCTTTGACGATGGTCCTACGGAAACCGGTCAGCGTTACTGTGTTAACTCGACCAGCATAGATTTCACGCCAGAGGAGGACTAATTCCCACGATTTCGTACCTTTGCACTGAATTTAACTGCAAAAAACATGACGAAATACGATGTTATCGTGATTGGAAGTGGACCCGGAGGCTATGTAACGGCCATCCGCGCTTCTCAACTAGGATTGAAAACCGCTGTAGTGGAAAAAGAAAGCCTTGGTGGGGTATGCTTAAACTGGGGATGTATCCCTACAAAAGCGCTGATTAAATCTGCCCGAGTCTTTGATTATTTAAAACATGCCGAAGACTATGGTCTTGTGGTAAAAGAATACGACAAAGATTTTGACGCTGTCGTCAACCGTAGCCGCAATGTGGCTGCTGGGATGAGCAAGGGCGTGCAATTCTTGATGAAAAAGAACAAGATTGACGTGATCAACGGCTTTGGGAAAGTATTACCTAAAAAGCAAGTAAGTGTTACCCTAGACGGGAAAGAAGAGACTTACCAGGCTGATCATATCATTTTAGCGACAGGAGCCCGCTCTAGAGAGCTCCCTGCCCTACCACAAGACGGAAAAAAAGTGATTGGCTATCGCGAAGCCATGACCTTACCCAAACAACCTAAAAAGTTGATCGTTGTTGGTTCTGGTGCGATTGGGATCGAATTTGCCTATTTCTACAACGCCATGGGAACAGAAGTTACCGTAGTAGAATACCTCGACCGTATCGTTCCCGTAGAAGACGAAGAAGTCTCTAAACAATTAGAACGCTCGTTTAAGAAGGCGGGGATCAACATCATGACTTCTGCTGAAGTGACCAAGGTGGACACCAAAGGCAAAGGCGTGACGGCGACCATCAAAACCGCTAAGGGCGAAGAACAACTGCAGGCGGACATTGTCCTTTCTGCCGTAGGCATCAAAACAAATATCGAAAACTTAGGCTTGCAAGATGTAGGGATTGCCGTGGACCGCGATAAGATCTTGGTCAATGACTTTTACCAGACCAACCTCCCCGGTTATTACGCCATTGGTGATGTGACCAAAGGGCAGGCGCTCGCACACGTCGCTTCTGCCGAAGGGATCCTTTGCGTTGAGAAAATCGCGGGACATCATGTTGAGCCACTTGACTATGGGAATATCCCCGGTTGTACTTATTGCTACCCAGAAGTAGCTTCTGTAGGTTTGACCGAAGCCCAAGCCAAAGAGCAAGGTTATGACATCAAAGTAGGGAAATTCCCTTTCTCTGCCTCTGGAAAGGCGCAGGCGGGTGGAAACTCTGACGGTTTTGTCAAGGTGATCTTTGACGCTAAATACGGCGAATGGTTAGGCTGCCACATGATTGGCGCAGGCGTTACCGATATGATCGCAGAAGCGGTCTTAGGCCGAAAACTAGAAACTACCGGACACGAAGTCCTTAAAGCGGTACACCCCCACCCCACCATGAGCGAAGCCATGATGGAAGCGGTAGCCGCTGCATATGACGAAGTGATTCATATCTAATAAAAAAGCTCCCTGAGTTAATCAAAGGGAACTTTTTATCTTTTCCTAAAAACCCGCTTTTGGCGGGTTTTTTTATTTTTCCTACATTTGACTTGAACCGCCCCAAGCTGTTCTACTACCGATTAACCTACATTACTGGATTATCTTGATTGGACTTTTTGGGGGAATAACAATGGTGCTTTAGCGAGTACACCTTCGCTTTTGTACTTTTGATTATGGCCGTATTAGGGTTGTTATCCTTTGAATTTATTGCTTTTACAAATAAAGGGTCATGATGGATATCCGCTTCATACAGGAACTATTAGGACATAATTCTACCAAAACAACGCAACGATATACCCATGTTTCTAAACGAAAGTTAAAACGAATTGAAAGCCCTATTGATCGAATTTTGAAAAATCAAAACACTGATAATCATCATATTATAAATAAATAAAAGAGAAACGATAAAGGCGATATATCGGAACCAGTTCTGATATACGGTAGTTGGGCTTAATTTAAAAAATGGACGTAATAATCGACGCAAATATTATCAGAAGAGATTTGAAATTGAATGACAGAAATTTCGAAATACTCTCTGATTATTTAAAAAAGACGAATTCAAAAATCATTTTTCCTTCTATAGTAATTGAAGAAATTAAAGGTTTGTACAAAAGGGCCTTAAAAGAAAGATATGATGAATTTGAAAAAAGCACTAACAAGTTAAAATCTACACTAGTTACAATTGAACTTCCTGAAAGACCTCAAATAGATATTGAATCAGAAGTAAATAAGTATATCGATTTCATCCATTCCAAACTAGGAACTACTAATAAAAATATTGTTGAATACAAAAATGAATTCCTACCAGAACTTGTACGAAGGGCTATTGACAGAAAAAAACCATTAGATGGAAAAGGACAACAATTCAGAGATGGCCTTTTATGGTTAACTCTTTTAGATTATGCAGAGAATTCTGATGAAAAACGAGTAGCTCTAATATCTGATAATCCAGCTGATTTTGGAGACAAAAATGAAAACACACTTTGTTCTGAACTTATACAGGAAACAAAAGAACGAGAAGTTGAAGTAAAATATTTTCGAAGATTAAGTGATTTTGCAAAAGAACACGCCTCAACAATAGAATTTATAACCAAAGAGTGGATTGAGAAAAATACAGATATTAAAATCATTGAAAAACTATTTGAGGAAACTCTCGATAATATAGATGACAACTATATCTTAGATAATGTATCTCTAGAAGAAATTGAAAGAACAACGGGATATATACATCGAACAGAATATCTATGGTCTAATCTAACTGATTTCTATGTTTATGAAAAATCAGACGGAACTATTTTACTGAATGCAAGTTGGGAATTCGAAACCGAATTTGAAGTAGAAATTGAAAGGTATATAGAAAGAGATTCTCCACGATATGAGAGAAGAGTTTCAATAGACCCTGAAACTGGAGAGCCAGAAATGGACATGGTATTTGTGCCTGATTATATTATTGACCAAGAGTTTGACCATAAATATGATGCACCGATATTTTTAACCAAATATGTCATTACTATTAAGGATAGTAAGGTTGAAAATTATGAGTTTAAAGATTGGGATTGGGGATAAAAAACTAAGCCCAACACGGTGTATAAAACATAGCTAATAAGTGTTAAGTCGGAAGATTTGTGCTTATTTTCAAAGACCACCAAATTTTTAAATTTGGCTTTTAGAATAGAAAAATTAAAAACAAAATATAAAAATTCGGCTCTATGTTAAACCGAAATGTTAGTGTCTTTTTATACGCTACGTTTCATACACAAACACGTTGTGAATCACGGCTGAATTGACACTCAGAACCTTACTGTGTAACTTCTACTCTGAAAATATTTAGAACTAAATTGAAAACAGAATACTCAATTGCCGAGCGAACGAATATTTCTATTCTCTGAAAACAGTCAGATAACCTTAAAATTAATGAGCTTTAAAAAAATATATAATTTGCTGATTTAATAGTTAATTATCTTTTTTATCATATACAATCATGATTTAAACCTAACTCGCCAAGTAAATATTAAAAATTGTT
>JBDNAJ010000062.1:0-45705 GCA_039768455.1 Candidatus Arcticimaribacter sp. | reverse complement strand
GGCATAGAATTGTCCTTCATTCATACGAGAAGGCACAACAAAATCTCTTGCCCCCTCTGGAGTTGATTTGATTAAATAAGGGGTTTCTACATCGATAAAATCGTGTGCAGAAAGGTAGTTGCGAATGGCTAAACTCACCTTAGAGCGAAACACCAAATTTTCACGTACTGGGTTTCTTCTAATATCGAGATAGCGGTATTGCATGCGCAATTCTTCTCCACCATCAGTTTCGTTTTCAATGGTAAAAGGAGGTGTTTTCGCTTGATTTAAAACAGTCAAAGACTGAGCTAAAATCTCAATTTCTCCGGTAGGGAGCTTTGGGTTTTTAGATTCTCTTTCAATCACTGTTCCGGTTACTTGGATGACAAATTCACGTCCTAGGCCCTGGGCTTGTTTCATGACTGCTTTAGGGCTGCGTTCTTCATCAAAGATGATCTGGGTGATGCCATAGCGGTCGCGTAAATCAACCCAAAGCATAAAGCCTTTATCTCTTGATTTTTGTACCCATCCTGCGAGGGTAACTTCTTCTCCAAGTTGTACTAGGGTCAAGGCCCCACAATTAGTTGTTCTTAACATAGAAAGTGAATTCTTTGCAAAGGTATTAAGTTCTTTCTTCTTATTTGTTTCTCCAGGCGTTTATCCTCAATTTTAATCGGTAAACGAGGTAAAAACAAGCAGGAACGATCACTAGAGTAAGGAAGGTTGCAAAGGACAAGCCAAAGATAACCGTCCATGCCAGTGGCCCCCAGAAAATAACATTATCTCCTCCTACATATACATTGGCATCCCAATCTGTAATCAGAGTTAAGAAGTTAATGTTCAAGCCTGTTGCTAATGGAATCAATCCTAGAATTGTCGTGATGGCCGTTAGTAATACAGGACGCAAACGCGCAGCTCCTCCCATAACAATCGCTTCTCTTGCTTCTATTCGTGGTAACATTTGATCGAAATCAATGCCTAGCTCTTCTTTCTTTCGGGCGATCAATAATTGGGTATAATCAATCAAAACCACCCCATTGTTCACCACGATTCCAGAGAGAGAGATGATACCCATCATCGTCATCATGATCACAAAAGGCATGGAGAAAACACTTATTCCGTATAATACTCCCGTAAAACTCAAGAAGATAGAAAGCAATATAATAAGTGGATTTGAAATAGAATTAAACTGTAAAACCAATAAGAATACAATTAGTCCTAAAGCGGTTCCTAATGCGCCTAATAAGAAACTCATATTCTTTTCTTGCTCGGCTACTTCTCCAGTGAGTTTATAGTCAACATCTCTAGGGAAGCCGTCAAAACCACTGATACTTTCTTTAACATGATCCACAACTTCATTTGCGTTGTAGCCTGCTAATACTGCAGAGTAAACCGTTACTACCCTTCTTAAATCTTTGTGTTTGATCGCACTAAATGAATTTGCATTCTCAATTTCGACCATTGCACTTACAGGGATTTCTTTGATTCTACCTGTGGCTTGATCTCTAAAGACAATGTACTGATCGAGTAAGACGGCTGTATCGTTTTGATCCTTTTCATCAAAACGCACATTGATGTCATAATCTTCTCCATCTTTTTTATAAATCCCTGCTTTTTCTCCAAAGAGGGAACGGCGTAGTTGTTGGCCTATTTGCCCTGCGGCGATACCTAAACTTCCAGATTTTCTTCGGTCGATATTGACCACTAAACCAGGTTTACTTTTATTGACATCGACTTTAATCTCTTCAACCCCAGGAATACTTTCGTTATTGAGGAAGTTTTTAAGCTCTTCGGCAATTTGAATGAGCTCGCCATAATCTTCTCCACTTACTTCAATGTTGACGGGATAACCAGCAGGTGGACCCGCAGCTTCTTTTTCAACAGAAATGGCTATTCCAGCAAACTTTCCTTTCAATTGTTGCTGAATTTCTTGACGCATGGCTTCACTAGATAGACCACGGCGGTATTTAAATTCTGCCATGGTTAGGGTGATTTTAGCTTTGTGCGGCACTTCTTGATCTCCCCCTTTATCGGTTTCAGGATTTTGGGCGCCTAGCCCTACCATGGTGACATTAGAGTCGATCATAAAGTTTTCTCCAGCATCGATATATTTAGGATTGCTAATCACCTTTGCAACCTCAGCCTCGATTAATTTTGAGGTAGCGTTTGTTTTATCGATGGAAGTCCCTTCGGGATATTCAGCGTAAACAAAAATCTGTTGGGGCTGATTCTCTGGGAAGAATTCCACCTTTGGCGCAGCCAATCCTAAAATAATAAAGGACGAAAAAAGCAAGCCGATGGTTCCAAATAGAAAGACATAAGGTCTTCTTCCGGTTAAAGCAAAGCGCAAGACTTTGGTATAATTTTTTTCTAAACGCACCAGGGAAACATCTTGAAAATAGGTTGCCCATCTCTTGATGAAAAATTTATAGGCCCAGAATAATAAAGTAGTCAAAATCATTAGTGTTCCTAAACCTCTTAAGGTTCCTTGATTAAAAATCAACAGTATCCCTAGACCCCCTAAGATAAAGGTCATGCGCCATAAACTTTTCTGACTGATTTCTCTGTCTTTTATTTCCATGAACTTTGACACTAACATAGAGTTAAAGAAGATGGCGACGATTAAAGAAGATCCCAGTACGATCGAGAGGGTAATGGGGAAAAAGATCATAAACTCTCCAATGGTTCCTGGCCAAAAACCTAGCGGAACAAAGGCCGCAATCGTAGTGGCCGTAGAGATAATAATGGGGTAAGCGATTTCACCGATTCCTTTCTTTGCTGCCTCTATAGAGGACATGCCTTCTTTTTCCATCAAGCGGTAGGCGTTTTCTACCACAACAATCCCGTTATCAACCAGCATTCCCAGCCCCATAATCAAGCCAAAAAGCACCATGGTGTTGATGGTTTGTCCTAAAAAGCCAAGGATCATAAAGGACATAAACATCGACATAGGAATCGCAAATCCAACAAAGAGTGCGTTGCGGAAGCCTAAGAAAAACATCAAGACTGTAATAACCAGGAGGACCCCAAAAACGATGTTATTCGCTAAGTCACTCACCAAGTTTTTTGTCTTGTTTGATTGATCATTTGAAATGTCTAACTCAATGCTTGATGGGAACTCATTTGCTTGAACATCTCTAACAATAGAACGAATTTTCTCAATCGTTCTAATCAAGTTTTTCCCGCTGCGCTTTTTAATGTCTAGGACAATCGCTTTTTTACCATCTGAACGCGCAAAAGAATTTTTTTCTTTTTCGTGAAAAGAGATGGTGGCGATATCGCCCATATAAACAGTCCCATTTTGATTTTTTAAAACAAATTTCTCAAGGTCTTCTGGGCGTTCAATTTCCCCAACAACACGTAAGTTTCTTTTTAGGCCATTGCCTTCAATATTCCCTGCAGATACCGTGCTGTTACCTCGTATAATGGCGTTAATCACATCGTTAAAAGAAACTGTTGCGGCATTCATTTTAAGCAGGTCTATGGCAACCTCGATTTCAAAATCTTGTACTCCTCTCAAGGCAACTTCCTTGATTTCTGACATCTGCTCAATCTTGTCTTGCAATAATTCTCCATAGAATTTCATTTCTTCTATGGGTAAGTCACCACTTAGCCCAATGTTTAAGATCGGGATTTCTTCAGATAAGCTAAATTCAAAAGCAGTTGGTTCTACTTTGGCATTATTAAAAGTAGGCCAGTCTGCACTAGCAGTAACAGCGTCGATTTTATCCTGTACCTTAAGCTTTGCACTTTCTTTACTTATGTTCTCGTCAAACTCTACTGTGATCAAAGAGAAATTTTCTAAGGAGGTAGATTCAATTCCTACTAAATTAAGCACTCCTTTTAATTGTTCTTCTAAAGGGTCTGTGATAAGTCGCTCCATATCCTCTGCAGTGTTACCGGGATAAATTGAGCTGACAAAAACCTCATTTGTGTTAATTTCTGGATAATTCTCTCGTGGGAGATTCATATAAGAGGAGATCCCCAAAATGAAGAACAAGCCAATGATAACATAAATCACTGTGCTGTGGTCGATGGCCCAGGAGGAGAGCGAAAATTCTTTAAGTTCTGATGATTTTTTCATTGATAGGGCGATTTAAGATTGAATGATTTTCACCAATTGTTGATCTTTAACCAGGCGAATTCCATCTTCTACTAATTGATCTCCGGCAGATAAACCTTCGAGAATTTCGGTTTGATTATTAGAACTTTTACCCGTTTTTACAAAGGTTTTTACCGCCTTGTACATTTCATCTTGTCCTTCAACCGCATCAAGAGTATAAACATACTTTGCTCCAGCTTGATCTTCTAAAATATTTTTGGAAGGAATTAAAATTGCCGCATCGTTTTTATAGTCGTTGATATTGAGCAAGACCGTCATATTAGGCTTTAAATCCCCGGTTGAATTGTCTAAAGCAATCTCTACACGAAAAGAGCGATTATTAGGATTGATAAAGTTTCCTACTGCACTGATCTCTGCCGCTAAAGTCTTATCAAGCACAGGGATATCTACGCCTACTTTTGCCTCCATTTTGATATTGTTTAAGTGGATCTCTGGGATCTGTGCACTCACCTTCATCTCATCTAAATTGATGATTCTAACCACTGGGGTCATACCGGGTGCTAGATTACTTCCCACATCTGCTAAAAGATGATCAACCACACCATCAAAAGGTGCTTTTATGGTTGTTTTAGCCACTTGGTCTTTCATTTGAGCAATACTTTTTTCTAGGCTTAAGTACTGTGTTTCTGCCTGAAGAAATTGCATTTCTGATCCAATCTTTTGTTCCCATAAACGATTTTGGCGTTCATAAGTTGTTTTGGCTAAAGCCAATTGAATTTCAAGCTGTTGCAATTGATCGACTAAACCACTGTCTGAAATAACAGCGAGTACTTCCCCTTTTTTTACCTTTTGCCCTTCTTTTACCTTGACCGCTTTTAACTGTCCGGGAAGCTCTGGGTACATCACAATATTTTTATCTGTTTCTACAGTTCCTTGAAAGCTTACAAAATGCTCATAAGGAGCGACTGCAGCCTCGATACTTGTGATCAATAAAAACTTTTGCTCGTTATCGAGTTGCCCGATCGCCTCGTTAAGGCTTTCTAAATCTAGTTTTAAGGTATTCATGGATTTGACTACCTCTGCTTTTTTAGTTTGTATGGCCGCTAAATCTTTACTCGCAATGATTTCTGCCGTAGTTTTTTTATCGGAAGATCCACATTGAATGAAAAGAAAGAGGCTAAGAAAGTAAATACTATTTTTCATGGCTTGATTTATTGTTCGTTGTTGGTAATGGTGTCTAAGTTGATTTTATCCAGTATGACCTGGCGCATACTTTGGATTAAGTTTTGTTGTGCTTGATACAATTGTAATTGTGCTTGACGCAATTCAAAACTTCCTACTAGGCCTTCAAAAAACTTAGTGGTATTTTTTTGTTCAATGCGTTCTGCTAAAGCAACATTGTCTTGAGAACTGGCAAAGTTTTCTTTGGCTAAGGCAAAATTATTTTGAGCATTTTGCCACTCGACAAAGACCTGTGCTTTTGTTTCGATGAGTTGGGTTTCTGCTTGCAATAAACTCAATTTGGCTTTTTGTGATCCTGCGGTTCTTCCTAAAGAGCTAAAAATAGGCACTCTTACTCTAAGGCCAAAGGCCGAAGAACCAAACCATTTTTGGCTTTGCTCAGTAAAGGTGAAATCATTGCTGTTTCCCATATACATTCCATTGAGGAATGCGCTAAAGGAAGGAAGTCCTTTTGCACGTTCTAGACGATACAAAAGACTTTCTGAGGTGACATTGTTTTCTGCTAAGCGAATATCGATATTGTTGCTGTAGTCTGTCCCAGTATCTTCTGTGAGGAGATGGCGGGTAGTAAGGGTCGCTAAATCTTCTGAAAGGGTTGGAGATTCAGTGATCTCAATGCCCAATAAAAGCATCAATACATTTTCTGCTAAAACCACAGACTTCTTTGCATAGTTGATCTGGATGTTTAAACTAGAGAGGGTGAGTTGTAATTGCTCTACCGTTTCTTCTTCTACAAAACCATTGTCAAATAAAGCTTGGGTTTCTTGAATGTTCTTACTTAGCGCATCGGCATTTTTAATAAGGATAGCCACATTTTCTTGAGCAACAAGGACATTGGTATAAGAAGTTGCCACGGCTTTTTTCACCTCAAGGCTAGTCTTTTCAAGAACATTGGCCGCTGTTTCTATATAATGGCGAATTCCTTGAACCCCTACAATATAGGTTCCGTCAAAAAGGAGTTGCGTCAACTCTACCATTCCCATGGCGGTTTGTTTTGTTCCAAAAACGACTTCGGCAAACTCTCCTTGATTTCCACCAAAAAATTGCGCTGGAATTAAGGACACCGGTTGTTCAATATTGTTTTGATAATTCAAATTCGCATTGATTTGCGGGAAACCTATGGAGATGGTTTTCCACTTTTCTTTATGGGCTTTTTGGTATTCAAGCGAAGCGCGTTTGAGCGTTCGGTTGTATTCCACTCCCCATTCAACGGCTTCTTCTAGCGAAAAAGAAGCGGGGATGTCTTGGGCCTTTCCAATGGTGAAAAGGGCGCACATTATGCAGGTTAAGAATAGATTTTTTTTCATTTATTTTTGATCTGTAGTTGCAATAAATTCATTTAAAATGCCCAGCCCTTTCGGGGTGACAATCGCTCTTGCGTGATATTCAAGATAGCTTTCAAATAAGCTTTTCATGTCAAATTGTGAAGGAGGGAAAATAGCGATATCCCTAATCCCTCTCATGCCATTTAGATAGAGTCGCGAGACAAAATCAATATTGATGTTTGACCTAAATAAGCCCGTGCTTACTCCTAGTTTTAAACTAGACTGAACCATAGTACCTAATCGACCGTATTCTTGATCTTTTAATTCGGTATAGATGTCTGGATAATACTTTTGTAATTGATATACCGGGGAAGTGTCTTCGTTTTGATAGTGCTTTAAAACGGCAGACTTAACGGTATATAATTCTTCAATAGGATGCGCTGCTTTGTTTTTGATGAGTTCAATTTCTCTACAAACACTATCAAATACAAAAAATGAACTTTCTCGAACTAGCTGTTCTTTGTTCTCAAAATGCGCGTAAAGGGTTTTTTTTGAAATCGCCAGCGCCTCTGCTAGGTCATCCATGGTCACACTTTTAAATCCGCGAAGACTAAAAAGCGTACTGGCTTTTTCTACAATATTCTCTTTCATAGCAATTTGCTGCAAAAATACAACAGGAAACTTTTAAAACCAAATAAGTTTCCAGAGTTTATTGGGGAAAAACATTTAGCGTTATATTTTGGTTATTTTTGTGAAAACAATTGGCTGTGATTACATCTTATCAAACTACTTTTCTAGATTATTTATCTCTTCAGTTTAAAGAAGAAGAGCCCGCTGGGCTATATGATCCCATGCGGTACATATTAGAACTAGGCGGAAAACGCATTCGGCCAGTTTTAGCTTTACTTGCAGCAGATGCTGTAGGGGGAGATGTTAAAAAAGCGCTTCCAGCAGCACTTGCAGTAGAGGTGTTTCACAACTTTAGTTTGGTACATGATGACATTATGGACGAGGCTCCTTTAAGAAGAGGAAAAGCCACGGTACATGAAAAATGGGATGCCAATACAGGGATTTTATCAGGCGATGTGATGCTTGTCAAAGCCTATCAATGTCTTGATGCATATCCCGCAGAACTCTTTAAAGAATTAACACAATTGTTTAGCCAAACGGCAAAAGAAGTTTGTGAAGGCCAGCAATACGATATGGATTTTCCACAGCAAGACAGCGTGAGTCAAGCTGAATATCTCCATATGATTAAAAATAAAACAGCCGTTCTTTTAGGCTGTTCTTTACAAATGGGCGCCATGATCGGGGGGCTAAGTCGAGAGGAGAGTCAGCCTTTTTATGATTTTGGGATAGAATTGGGATTGGCTTTTCAATTACAAGATGATTATTTGGATGCCTTTGGGGATCCTTTAACTTTTGGAAAACAAGTAGGGGGAGATATCATTGAGAATAAAAAGACGCTTTTATATCTTTTAGCCCTTGAAAAAGGGGATAAAGAACAACAAGCAGAATTAGAAGAATTATTTTCTTCTCAGCCAGAAGATCCCAGCGATAAAATCGCGACCGTAAAAACACTGTTCAAAGCGACAAAAGCAGATTTAGCCATTCAACAGTTGATGGCACAATACACCGATAAAGCATTAGTTGAAGTAGAAAAATTCGCCATTAGTGAGGAAAAGAAAAACCTCTTTAAGCAATTTGCAAAAGCTTTAATGGAGCGAAAATTATAAAGAGAAAACGCGCTTAAAAAGCGCCTTTACAAATCGACCAATCGGGAAAGAACTCATTAATAATACTTCTTGGCCATAGCTTGTTTTTTCATCTAGAAACTGGAAGATTCGCTGTGGGCTGTTGCGTTGAAACATGCGGCTAAACAATTGACTTCCATCTCCATTGTGTTTTGCCAATACATCTAGAAACAATAAATCGTAAAAGTTAAACTTATTACGTTGCTGAAATTTATCCAGGGCTTGACCTTTCTTAAGAAATTCTATTAAAGCGTTGATTTTTTCCTGGGACTTTTGAAAAGTAAAGCCCGTACTCGCTTTGGTCCATCCCCCTGCTGTACCGATATGCATTAGATTAGCACTATTGTGTTGATCAAAATGATAAGCTGTCATGGGGATACTTCCTTTTTCTGTTGCTGTGATCTTTACTTTCCCTGCCTTTTTTTGCTTGAGGTATTGCGTAATTTCATCTTCGTATTCTCGATCTTCTAAAAGATCTTTAGAAAATAGGGTGTATTCCACTAAGGCTTCATTTGGGCTAGAAGGCAGCACATACATAAAGCGGGTGTTGTTTTTTTGCGCCACATCAAAATCCATAAAAACCATCGTTTCTTGATCAAAGATGGGTGCTTCTGTTTTGACAAACCAACCGATAAAGTGCTGTTGTAAAACGGGGTATTTCTCTTGTTGCTTATACTGGTTTTGCACTAGACTTGAAAACACTTTCTTCGCTTTATATGTAGCCAAAGTGGTGATTACTTCGCAGGATTCTTTGAGAGAGCTAATCAAGGTGATTTCTTCGCGAATCAATTGAAGATTAGTCGCTTTTTCTAGTAGCGGATAGAGGTAGTTATAAAAATTAATGCCTTCTATCATTTTATATTGATAGGGGGTCATTAAAAAACTTTTAGAAAATGCTTTTGATTTGAATATCGCTTTGTCCCAGCGCTGGCTGACTAAATGATCCCAGGGTCCTTTGCCTTCTTCCCAAAAACACCAAGTGCGATCGTTTTGATCCTTTTGTTCTTTTTCAATTAATGCGATAGATAGATGATCAAATGCAGGGTCACTAATGAGTCCATGTGCGAGCAATAAACCAGCTGCCCCACCGCCACAAATGATGATGTCAAAGTTATTTTCGTTATTCAAAGCAATCAAAAATAAGGAATTGCTTTGGATGCGGGTAAGGATTGTTTTATAAATCCTTAGTTTTGTGCAAGAAACCAAATTTGAGCCACTTATGGAAGCCATCATTTCCTTTTTTGAAAACATTGATCCCGTTTTGGGAGCATTATATGCGACCTTATTCACATGGGGTCTTACCGCTCTAGGAGCCTCATTGGTGTTTTTTGTCAAATCCCTTAATCGCGCCTTACTCGATGGGATGCTAGGCTTTACTGGCGGGGTGATGGTCGCAGCGAGTTTTTGGAGTTTGCTTGCCCCAGGAATTGAAATGAGCCAGGGCGAAGGTTTTGTCAAGGTGATGCCTGCTGCCATTGGTTTTGGACTAGGGGCATTATTTATTTTCGCCTTAGATAAAATCCTACCTCATGTTCATATTAACTTTAAAGAGAGTGAAGGAATTAAAACCCCTTGGCACAGAACGACGCTTTTAGTACTCGCAATTACCCTGCATAATATTCCAGAAGGCTTAGCGGTAGGGGTACTTTTTGGCGGAGTTGCTGCTGGACTTCCAGAAGCATCCATTGCTGGCGCAGTGATACTAGCCATTGGGATTGGGATTCAAAACTTCCCTGAAGGGATTGCCGTTTCTATGCCATTAAGAAGACAGGGTGTAAGTCGTTTTAAGTCTTTCTGGTATGGGCAATTATCGGCTATAGTTGAGCCAGTCGCCGCAGTAATCGGGGCGGTAGCGGTGACTTTCTTCACCCCTATTCTACCCTATGCTTTAGCTTTTGCCGCAGGCGCAATGATTTTTGTGGTAGTGGAAGAAGTGATTCCAGAAACCCAGCAGGATAAATACACAGATATCGCCACCTTAGGTTTTATTGGTGGGTTTATTGTGATGATGTGTTTAGATGTTGCCTTAGGTTAAAGCTCTTCTTCTTCAGGATGACTTGTCCATCCTTGTGCCGTTAATTCAATTTGTTGTCCTAATCCAGTCACGAGATTACAGCCAGAAGCCTGATCTGTAATATGCCCAATGATACTTAACAGTGGGTGATTTTTAATGACCTCAAAATGACTTTGGTCAACAGTGAAAAGCAACTCATAATCCTCTCCTCCATTCAATGCGGCGGTAGTATTATTGATGGTAAATTCCTTGCAAATCGCCAATACTTGAGGATCGATAGGGATTTTATCTTCATATAATTGACAGCCTACTTTTGACGCTTTACTGATGTGGAGTAACTCTGAAGACAGTCCATCGCTTACATCAATCATCGAAGTAGGAACAATTTTTAATTCTTGTAATAGTTCGACGATATCCTTTCTTGCCTCTGGCTTGAGTTGACGTTCTACCGCATAGGCATAGGTTGATAAATCTGGTTGAGACTGCGGATTGACTTTATAGACTGCTTTTTCGCGTTCGAGAATTTGTAAGCCGGTATAGGCTCCGCCCAAATCGCCCGAAAGAACAATTAAGTCGTTTTCTTTTGCGCCAGAACGATAGCTTATCTTTTCTTCTTTAACAGAACCCATTGCTGTTACAGAAATCACTAGCCCTGTTTGAGAACTGGTCGTATCCCCACCTACAAGGTCCACTTTATAGCGGGTACAAGCATGACCAATCCCAGCATACAACTCTTCAATGGCTTCTAAAGGAAAGCGATTAGAAACTGCAATACTTACGGTGATTTGTGTAGGGTGAGCATTCATCGCATAAATATCCGAAAGATTAACCATCACGGCCTTGTAGCCTAAATGCTTTAAAGGAACATAACTCAAATCAAAGTGAACTCCTTCTACCAGCATATCAGTAGAAACGACCGTTTGATCGGGGTGATGGATAACAGCTGCATCATCACCGATGCCTACTTTTGAGCTAGTTTGAGCGATAGGAAAGCCTTCCTTTATTTTTTCGATTAAGCCAAATTCCCCCAAAGAGGAAAGTGGCGTTGTGCTAGATTTTTTTTCTTCGAACATGCTGCAAAAATACAGCCTTTTTAGCAGAATTACTCTAGGGATTACAAGACTCTTTTTTGGTAGGATTTTTGTTATGTTTACAGTCGCATAATTATACTTTGATGAAAAAAGTTTTCAGTTCCCTTTACTTAATTGTTTTTTTATTGGTGGGATGTATCCCCCTTGACGATGACAGCACAATTGATATTCCTGAAGTGATTGTGCCGGAAACCCCTACCCCAACTCCACAAGGGCAACCTATTCCTATCATTACTGCAGAAGTCACTCCATGTGAAAATGGTTTTGCTGGCCAATACCCTTGTTCTAATTACAACTTGATTAACTGGGTTAGCCTACCTAGTCTAGGAAGTGTTTTTGCCAACGACAACTGGGGATGGACAGATCCAGAAACAGGGAAAGAATATGTACTTCAAGGGTTAAAAAACGGAGTTGCTTTTTTGGATATTTCTGATCCTGCTGCCATACGATATATCGGGAAACTCCCCACAGCTTCTGATGAAAGCACCTGGAGAGACATTAAAGTATACCGTAATCACGCCTATATAGTAAGCGAAGCTGCAGCTCATGGATTGCAGGTTTTTGATCTAACACGTCTGCGCAATCAAATAGAATTTCAAACCTTTACTGCAGATGCTGTTTTAAACACCTTTAGCAGTGCCCACAATATCGCGATCAATGAGGACAGTGGTTTTGCTTATGTGGTTGGGGCGAGAAAAAATAGTGCGGCCTACTATTCTGGAGGGCCAGTTTTTATTGACATTAACACTCCTGCAATGCCTCAAGAAATAGGCGGTTACGGGGGATCCTCTTATACCCACGATGCTCATATTGTCACTTATCAAGGACCAGACCCTGACCATCAAGGTCGAGAAATCCTCTTTGGGAGTAATAGCGATGGAGGAGAAAACAACAAGGTTATTGTTGTAGACGTGACGAATAAGACTAATCCACGTCTTATTTCAGAAACAACCTATGGCAACGGGGGCTATACCCATCAAGGCTGGGTTGATCCTGATCAACGCTTCTTTTATTTAGGCGACGAACTCGACGAGATTCGCTATGGAAACAATACCCGCACCCTGGTTTTTGACATGAGTGATTTGGATAATCCTGTTTTAAACTACACTTATGATGGGGTAACAGCCGCCATTGACCACAATGCCTATGTTAAAGACAACAGCCTGTTTATTTCAAACTATACCGCGGGTTTTCGCGAGATTGATGTCTCTGGTATTATTGAAGGACAAATGCAAGAAGTCGGCTTTTTCGATACTTATCCAGCAAACAACAATGCTAGTTTTGATGGAGTTTGGAATGTATATCCCTTTTTTGATAGTGGTTTAATCGCCATTAGCGACAGTAATCGCGGCCTTTTTTTAGTTCAAAAAAGCAATTAGATGAAGGCGAGCTTTTTTTCGTTGATTTGCCTTCTTTTCTTTGGCGCATGCGCCAAATCTAACTTAGAAAACACTTTCCCACAACAAGAAAACTATGCCCTTCAATCCTTACAGCTCTTTGGCGGAAGTGATGAAGATATCGCCCATGCGATTATCGCTACCCAAGATGGCGGCTTTGCGGTTTTAGGCAATACAAAAAGTATTGATGGAGATCTTAACGAAAAAAATCTTCCCGTTTCTGATCTGTTATTGATCAAATATACGGCTGCCGCAACCCCAGAGTGGCATGCAACTTTTGGTGGCTCTTTAGACGATCGTGGACACTCACTAGTGCAATTGTCAGATGGTGGCTATGCCCTTTTAGGCTATTCGATGAGTCAAGATGGGGATGCGAGTGTCAATCAAGGACAACATGACAATTGGGTCATTAGAACAGATGCTTCTGGACAATTATTATGGGAAAAAAGCTTTGGGTTTTCTGGGCATGATCACGCTTATAATATTATCGCCACGCAAGATGGAGGCTTGTTGTTTAATGGGTTTTTAGATGTCACTTCTTCTGCCGGACAAGGCACCAGCTTTCAAAAAGGTAGTAGTAGTGCACGTCATGGTGTAGGAGAGTTTTGGGTCCATAAAATAAATCTAGCAGGTGAGATAGAATGGCGACAGTACTTTGGGGGGACAAATAACGACCGCTCTTATGACGCCGTTCAAACTTCTGCCGGAGACTACATTATAGTCGGCACCTCTGAAAGCGATGATGTGGATATCACTAATCCTCATGGGGGCTATGATGTCTGGGTTATCAAATTAAATCAAAGTGGTCAAGTGATCTGGGAGCGCTCCTTTGGCGGAAGTGAATATGACGCTGCAAATGCTGTGGTTTTAGATCAAACAGAAAACATTTATGTATTTGGAAATACCTTCAGTGGAGATCAGGACATTTCTTCTCCGCTAGGCCATTCAGACATGTGGTTGATTTCCCTAAATCAAAACGGAGATTTACTTAGTGAGCGAAACTTTGGCGGCTCTGGTTTTGATGTGGGGCGTGACTTAGCCTTTGCACCTAATGGTGCCTTATGGTTAGTAGGCTATAGCCAAAGTGAGGACATTGACTTTTCAACAAATGCTGGGGATAATGACATAGCGCTCTTACAGCTAGATCAAAATTTATTCCCAAAACAACATTTCAATTTGGGCGGAAACGCCCTAGATATCGCCCACGCTATCCTACCGCTTGAAGATGGGAGACTGTTGGTAGTGGGGACTTCAGAAAGCCAAGACGGGCTTTTTCAAAACAACCAAGGGGGCAAAGATATTTTTGTCGCCTTATGGGATGTTATTTCAGAATAATCCTATTGGCTTTATCTATGGCTAAACACTAGTGTTAATGGGCGAAATGAACTATATTTGTAGCAAAATTAGAAAACGATTATTCACCCATGATTAAGGTTGCATCATCAGCGAAAGAAAAAGTATCTGTTTTAATGCAGGAAGAGGGCTTTGATCCCAGCGCAGCTTATGTTCGTGTTGGCGTGAAAAGCGGGGGTTGTTCTGGCTTGTCCTATGACCTTTCTTTTGACGCAGAAAAACAAGATAACGATCAGCTGTTTGAAGACAACAATGTTAAGATTGTTGTGGATAAGAAAAGTTTACTTTACCTCGTAGGGACGACCCTGGAATATTCTGGCGGTCTCAATGGAAAAGGGTTTGTATTTAACAACCCTAATGCCAACAGAACCTGTGGGTGTGGAGAAAGTTTTTCGCTCTAAATAGAAGGAGGTTATGGCATATACTGAAGAAGAATTAAAAAAAGAGCTCGAAACAAAAGAGTATGAGTACGGTTTCTATACCGATATAGAATCTGATACTTTTCCTGTGGGATTAAACGAAGATATTGTTCGTGCCATCTCTAAACGAAAAGAAGAGCCAGAGTGGATGACCCAGTGGCGTCTTGAAGCTTTTGCGGCATGGAAACAAATGGAAGAGCCAGAATGGGCGAATGTTCATTACAAAAAACCCGACTTCCAGGCGATTTCTTACTATTCTGCTCCAAAAAAGAAAGACAAATACGAAAGCCTTGACGAGGTGGATCCAGAGTTATTAGAGACTTTTAGTAAACTGGGGATTTCTATCGATGAACAAAAGAAACTCGCCGGAGTTGCAGTAGACATCGTGATGGACTCTGTTTCTGTAGCGACGACTTTCCGTGATACATTAGCCGAAAAAGGGATTATCTTTTGCTCTATTTCAGAAGCGATTAAAGATTACCCAGAATTGGTTAAAAAGTACATTGGTTCTGTCATTCCAATCAAGGACAACTTTTATGCAGCCTTAAATTCAGCTGTATTTTCAGATGGGTCATTTTGTTATATCCCAAAAGGGGTAAGATGTCCTATGGAGCTTTCGACTTACTTTAGAATCAATCAAGCCGGGACAGGTCAATTTGAGCGCACCCTTGTGATTGCAGATGAAGGAAGTTATGTTTCTTACTTAGAAGGTTGTACTGCTCCATCAAGAGATGAAAATCAATTGCACGCTGCTTGTGTAGAATTGATTGCACTTGATGATGCTGAAATAAAATATTCAACGGTTCAAAACTGGTTCCCTGGAGATAAAGAAGGGAAAGGTGGCGTCTTCAACTTTGTGACGAAACGTGGAATTTGCCACACCAACGCGAAGATTTCTTGGACCCAAGTAGAAACAGGTTCTGCTGTAACCTGGAAATACCCTTCTTGTATTTTAAAAGGAGACAATTCTATTGGAGAGTTTTACTCTATTGCGGTAACAAACAACTACCAGCAAGCAGATACAGGAACAAAAATGGTACACCTAGGGAAGAACACCCGTTCTACCATTATCTCGAAAGGAATATCTGCCGGAAAATCACAAAACAGCTACCGTGGATTGGTGCAAGTCAACCCAAAAGCTAAGAATGCCCGTAATTTCTCTCAGTGTGATTCCCTCTTGATGGGGAACGATTGTGGAGCGCATACTTTTCCTTATATCGAAGCGCGAAATAATTCGGCACAAATAGAACACGAAGCGACCACCAGTAAGATTGGAGAAGATCAAATCTTCTATTGCAATCAACGCGGTATCGATACAGAAAAAGCCATTGCACTTATTGTCAATGGATTTAGTAAGGAAGTTTTAAATAAACTTCCAATGGAATTTGCCGTTGAGGCACAAAAATTATTAGAAATCTCCCTCGAAGGATCAGTAGGGTAATCGATCAACTATATGCTTACAGTAAATGAACTACACGCTAGTGTAGAAGAAAAGGAAATTTTAAAAGGAATTAACCTGCAAGTAAATCCAGGAGAAGTGCATGCGATCATGGGGCCAAATGGCTCTGGGAAAAGCACCCTCTCTACCGTGATTGCCGGTCATGAAGATTATGAAGTTGAAAAAGGGAATATCCTTTTTGACGGAGAAGACTTAGCCGAACTCGACGCGGAAGAACGCGCCCACAAAGGCATCTTTTTATCGTTCCAATATCCAGTAGAAATTCCTGGAGTAACCGTGACTAACTTTATCAAAACCGCCATCAATGCTTCTCGGAAAGCTAAAGGTTTAGAAGATATGCCTGCAAACGAGATGCTCAAGAAGATCAGAGAGAAAGCGGCCTTATTAGAAATCGACTCTAAATTCTTATCCCGCTCTTTAAACGAAGGTTTTTCTGGTGGAGAAAAGAAGCGTAATGAGATTTTCCAGTTAGCAATGCTTGAGCCTAAATTGGCCATCTTAGATGAAACCGATTCTGGTCTTGATATCGATGCATTGAAAATTGTTGCGAATGGGGTCAACAAACTCAAAAGCAAAGACAATGCAGTAGTCGTGATCACACACTACCAGCGTTTATTAGATTATATCGTGCCAGACTTTGTACACGTGTTGTACAATGGTCGTATTGTTAAATCTGGAACCAAAGAATTAGCGCACGAACTAGAAGCAAAAGGATACGACTGGATCAAACAAGAGCTTGCCTAAGATGGAGTTAAAAGAAAAAATGCTATCCTCTTTCATGGTGCTTGAGCAAGACTTAGACTTGAGCTCTCCGGTCCATGATATTCGTTCAGAAAGCCTCAAGACTTTTGAAGATAAAGGCTTTCCAACTAATAAGCTTGAAGCATGGAAATATACCTCTTTGGCGAAGCTATTAAAAAACGATTACAGTATCTTCCCTAAAAAGGAAACTACCCTTGAATTAAAAGACGTTAAAAAGTACTTTTTGTACGAGATTGACTCTTATAAAGTGGTATTTATCGATGGGGTTTACAGTCCGTTTTTATCAGACACTACCCATGATGGGATTGATGTGTGCTTACTTTCAGCCGCCTTATCAAAGCCCAAATACAAAAAGGTCATCGACAAGTACTTTAATCAAGTAGCCGATAAAGAAGAAAACTTAACGGCCTTGAATACTTCTTTTGCAAAAGAGGGGGCTTATATCTATATCCCTAAATCTGTGGTGGCAGAAAAGCCAATTCAGATCATTCACTTCTCCACTGGGGAGCAGGGGGACTTTATGTTACAACCGCGTTCGCTTGTTGTGGCTGAAGAAAATGCACAAGTGCAAATCATTGAGCGCCATCAAAGTTTAGCAGAGCACGCCGTGTGGACAAACGCTGTGACAGAAATCTTTGCTGATAAGAATGCTATTATCGATTATTACAAGATCCAAAACGATCGTCACGATGCCTCGCTTGTGGATAATACCTATATCGCTCAACAAGGCAATAGTAACGTTAAAGTGCACACTTTCTCGTTTGGTGGAAAAATAACCAGAAACAATTTGAACTTCTATCAAAAAGGAGAACATATTGATTCTACCATGAAAGGAATTACCATTATAGAAGATCAACAACATGTCGATCACTATACCCTGGTAAATCACGAACAACCCAATTGCGAAAGTCATCAAGACTATAAAGGCATTTATTCTGATAAAGCAGTAGGGGTTTTTAACGGAAAGATCTATGTCGATCAAATCGCACAAAAGACCAATGCCTTTCAACAAAACAACAATATTTTATTAGACGATAAAGCCACGATTAATACCAAGCCACAGCTAGAGATTTTTGCAGATGATGTAAAATGTTCTCACGGTTGTACCATTGGACAATTAGACGAAGACGCCTTGTTCTATCTTCGCACGCGTGGGATTCCAAAAAAGGAAGCCAAAGGTTTATTGACCTATGCCTTTGCCAATAATGTCTTGGAAAGTGTCGCTATTCCTGCACTTAAAACAAGAATCAACAAATTGATCGCAATGAAATTAGGGGTTGAAATAGGACATGACTTATAAGACCTTAGACATTCAAAAAATCCGCTCGGATTTTCCTATTCTTCAACGTGAGGTAAACGGGCAGCCTTTAGTCTATTTTGACAATGCGGCTACTTCGCAAACGCCACAGCAAGTGATCGATGTGATTGTAGATTACTACAGTCAATACAATGCAAACATTCACCGTGGGGTGCACAGCTTGAGCCAAGAAGCCACCGATGCTTATGAGCAGGCTCGCCAAAAGGTGCAACAGCATTTCAATGCCGCTAAGGCGCATGAAATCATTCTTACTTCTGGAACAACGCACAGCATTAACATCATCGCTTCAGGTTATGCTTCTCTTTTAGAAGCAGGAGACGAGTTGTTAGTCTCTGCGATGGAACACCATTCTAATATCGTTCCTTGGCAAATGTTATGTGAAAAAACTGGAGCGATCTTAAAGGTGATTCCTATGACCCAACAGGGAACACTTGAGATGAGCACCTATGACACTTTGTTAAACGAAAAAACAAAACTCGTCTTTGTCAATCATGTTTCAAATGCTTTAGGAACTGTTAATCCCATAGAGGAAATCATTACAAAAGCCCATGCAGTAGGCGCAAAAGTATTGATCGATGGCGCGCAAGCATCACCGCATATCAAAGCAGATGTTCAAGCCTTAGACATTGATTATTATGTGACTTCTGCCCATAAGTTATGTGGCCCAACAGGGGTAGGCATGCTCTATGGGAAAGAAGATTTACTCAATAGTCTTCCGCCTTATCAAGGAGGGGGAGAAATGATTGCAGAGGTAACCTTCGAAAAAACTATCTATGCCGACTTACCGCATAAGTTTGAAGCGGGGACACCTAATATCGCCGGCGGTATTGCTTTTGGCGCAGCCTTAGATTATATGAACGCCATTGGATTTGACGCAATCGCGGCCTATGAGGAAGAATTGCTGGTATATGGAACAGAGCAGCTCAAGGCCATCGATGGGGTAGCAATTTATGGCAATGCCAAAGAAAAAACAGCTGTGATTTCTTTTAATGTCAAGGGGATTCACCCTTATGATATCGGGAGTATCTTGGATAAAATGGGGATAGCGGTTCGCACGGGACATCATTGTGCACAACCCATCATGGACTATTACCAGATCCCGGGAACAGTGCGGGCATCATTTTCTTTTTACAATACCAAAGAGGAAATCGACCTCATGATCGCGGCGCTAAAACGCGCTATGGCGATGTTGCAATAAATCGTATCTTTATACGGCTATGACCATACAAGAAACCCAACAAGAAATTATCGAAGAATTCAGCCTTTTTGAAGACTGGATGCAACGTTATGAATACATGATTGAGCTAGGGAAATCCCTTCCGCTCATCCCAGAAGAATTTAAAACAGACGACAACATCATTAAAGGTTGTCAAAGTAAAGTCTGGGTGCATGCAGCCTTAGACCAAGATAAATTGCAATTCTCTGCAGATAGTGATGCCATTATCACCAAAGGAATTATTGCGATTTTGATTCGCGCTTTCTCTAATCAACACCCTAGAGATATTCTTGAAGCAAACACTGATTTTATCGATGAGATCGGGCTCAAAGAACATTTATCCCCCACACGTGCAAATGGATTGGTCTCTATGATCAAACAAATTAAATTATACGCCATCGCTTTTCAAACGCAACTCAACTAATTATGTCAGAAACAACGATTGATACACACGACTTAGGCGAGAAAATCGTCAAAGTGCTCAAGACCATTTTTGATCCAGAAATCCCGGTAAATATTTATGAGTTGGGATTGATCTATGACGTTTTTGTCAACGAAGATCAGGAGGTAAAAATCTTGATGACCCTTACTACTCCTAACTGCCCAGTAGCAGAAACCTTACCTGTAGAGGTAGAAGAAAAAGTCAAATCCCTCAATGAAGTGAAAGATGCCGAAGTAGAGATTACTTTTGATCCTCCATGGACACAGGAATTGATGAGTGAAGAAGCGAAGCTTGAATTAGGATTCTTATAAGATGGCCGACGAGATTGTCAATCGCGTGGCAAAAAGTCCTCTGATCACTTTTGATCTTGAGGAACACTACCCCCAGGGAAAAAGAGTCGCTTTAGACCTTGGCCAGTGGCTAGAACAAGGCTTTATTTTACGCGAAAAAGAATTTAGAGCAGCCTTAAAAAACGTTGACTTTTCGATCTATCAAGACAGCTATGTTGCCTTGCATTGTTCCACAGAAGCCCTATTGCCTGCATGGGCAAATCTTTTGGTGACCACCTATCTTCAACCCATCGCTAAGAAAGTGATTTGGGGTTCTTTAGCAGAATTAGAGAACGCTATTTTTCAAGAATTAGTACAGTCGCTTCCTGTCGAACCTTATAAAGACAAGCCAGTGATCATTAAAGGCTGCGCCGAAAAAACCATTCCCCCTTCTGCATTTATAGCTTTGGTGGAGAAATTACAACCCCATGTCAAGAGCTTGATGTATGGGGAAGCCTGTTCTTCTGTACCTTTGTATAAAAAGTAAGCTTGTCTGTTTCTAAAAAAGTACTGATTTTAAGTTATTATTGGCCACCTTCAGGCGGATCTGGAGTACAGCGCTGGATGTATTTTGCGAAGTACCTCAAGCAATTGGGCTGGGAACCTATCGTTATTACGGTAGATGAAAAGCAAGCCGCTTATCCCCACTTAGATCAAAGTCTTTTAAAAGAAGTGGAAAACATTAGAGTGATCAAAACTTCCACCCGGGAACCCTTGCGTTTATATGCTCGCTTAAGCAGCAAAAGTATTCCGCAAGGCGAGGTGAACACCAAAAGTTTCTTTGGGCAACTAGCGGCCTATATTCGTGGGAACTATTTTATTCCAGACGCGCGAAAAGGCTGGGTGCCTTTTGCCGTTAAGGCAGCACAAAAATTACTGAAGGAAGAAAATATCGATCACTTGATCACCACTGGACCCCCGCATTCAACCCATTTAGCGGGTTTAAAATTGAGTGCGTTATTTCAACTGAATTGGTGGGTAGATTTTCGCGACCCCTGGAGCGATATCTTTTACAATAAACAAATGAGGCGTAGCCAAAGGAGTCAAGCCAAAGACGCGCAATTAGAAAAGACAATACTGCAAAAAGCCAGCGGAGTAATCACCACCATAGGAGGCGAGTTGCACAATAACTTAAAAGAAAAAGCACCTCAACAACGCTTTATTGCACTAGCCAATGGCTTTGATGCAGCGTTGATGGAAAGAATAACTGCAAACCCAGTTGAAGATGCGTTTCACATCGTTTACACTGGTTTACTCACCCAACACCAGGCCTATCCCGCTATCCTTAAAGCCTTAGGACAACTCAAAGGTGACCGTCCCATTCGTTTTTCTCTGGCGGGAAATATCCCTGAAAGTATCCTCGCAGAAATTCGTACCGCTTTGCCTCATGTTGAGGTGGTTGATCACGGTTATCTAGACCATGCGGCCGCCATCGCATTAATGAAAAGTGGTCATTTATTGCTGAATTTTATTTTCGCTGGGGCAACTACCCAAATGATTTCTGGGAAGTTATTAGAGTATTTTGCGACCCAAGTTCCCGTGCTTTCTCTAGGTGATCCTCTTTCTGCTGCAGGCGAATTTATCGCCAAAGGGACTTGTGCTAAGATGATCGAAGATGACGATCACCCCGCTATAATTGCCTTTATACAAAGCTTATTTGAAGCAGATAAAGTACCATTAAATAAGATGGAAAATCTTTCTGAATGGAGTAGAAAAGCACTCACAGAACGCCTCATCAGGGAAGTCCTTTCTTAAGATTGTTGTTGCTTTCTTATTACCCATACAATAGGAGCCATTAAGCCAATCATCACTGCCGGTAAAAACCAGCTCCCAAGCCGTCACTTTTATTAACTGCGACAAAGAAGGTTTGAAGTTGGATATAAGTGAAGATTACAAGAATAAGCAATTGCATCCATTGTAATAGTTGCCGTTCGATTTGATGAATTCTTGTTCTTTTTTGGAGGCCATTTAAAAGGCCAAAAAGTACACTGGCAATAATCGGTAAACCCCAAATATGGTTCCGCGTGTCAAAACCATCTGGAATTCCTTTAGCATTATAGTGAATGGGTATTTCTGCCGGGAGGTCCTTAAAATGAATCAAGGTAAAACCCCATAAAAGGACAAATACAGCTCCGCTTATATAGGAAAATTTCTTACCCACTTATTTATAAAAATTCATTTCGTCTATATATTCCCAACTTTCTATAGGTAAAAGAGGGCGAACGTTTTTCCCGGCTTTAATCCATTCTCTTATTTGAGAGGAAGCAACTTCGACTTTAGGGGCATCGACTAAATGGATGCTCTTGTACTTTGCCAATGCTTCCGAAGGAGTTTCAGCTCCATTTCTAGGATAAACATAAAGGGGGTAACGTTCTAAAATAACCTCGTAGTTTTTCCACTTATGAAAAGAGGCCAAATTGTCTTCCCCAATGATAAGGGCAAACTTTTTATCGGGGTGTTTTTCTTCTAATCGAATAAGGGTATCACAAGTATAGTTAGGGGTGGGAAGATCAAACTCTATGGTAGAGGGTTGCAAAGCAGGGTAGTCTTTTGTCGCGCGATATACCAACTCTAAACGGTGGTTGTTCGACAACATACTCAGCTTTTGTTTAAATGGATTTTGCGGGGTTACCACAAACCAAATTTGGTCTAAGTCAGTGTGCTCTGCAAAGTGATTCGCGAGAATTAAATGCCCATTGTGAATGGGGTTAAATGTGCCAAAAAACAAACCGATTTGCTGCATATTGCAAAGGTAGCGAATTGCTTAAGAACGCAAGAATTCTTTCACTAAACGAGCGACTTCTTGTTTTGCTTTAGCGAGATTATCGTTAACTAGAATCACATCAAAATCTTGAGAGTAGATTAATTCTGTAGCCGACTTGTCAAGGCGCTGTTGGATTTTCTCTTCTGTTTCTGTATTGCGTTGTCGCAAGCGTTTTTCTAATTCTTCTAAAGATGGGGGTTGCACAAAAACCGCTAAGGTTTCTTCGGGGTACTGCTCTTTTACATTGAGTCCCCCGATGACATCGATGTCGAATAAAACGTTTTTACCTTCAGCCCACAGTCGCTCTACTTCAGACCGTAAGGTCCCATAAAAAGCGCCTTCATAGACTTCTTCATATTCGATGAATGCATCTTCTTCAATCTTTTGACGAAACTCTTCTTCGCTTAAAAAATAATAATCTTCTCCGTCTTTTTCTTCTCCGCGAGGAGGACGAGAAGTAGCAGAAATGGAGAAGCCTAAGCGGAGATTTTGCAGCAGTAAGTGGCGAACTAAGGTGGTTTTTCCACTCCCTGATGGAGCTGAAAATACAAACAGTTTTCCGGTTTCCATTTTATAAAACGTTAAGTAATTGTTCTTTGATTTTTTCTAATTCGTCTTTCATTTGAACGACAATCTTTTGCAATCCTGCATGATTTGCTTTAGATCCAATGGTGTTGATTTCTCGACCCATTTCTTGCGCGATAAACCCTAACTTTTTCCCGTTGGCTTGATCTTGCGCCATGATTTCTTTAAAGTAGGCTATATGATTAGCTAAGCGCACTTTTTCTTCGGTGATGTCATATTTTTCGAGATAATAAATCAACTCTTGCTCAAGTCTGTTTTGATCTACTTCAATGGCTAACTGTTCGAGGGCAGTGTTAAGTTTTTCGGTAACTTTAGCTTTGCGTTCTGGATCAATCTCTATCGCGTCTTCTAACAATTGCGCTAGATTGGTTAGACGTTTATCAAAATCTACTGCTAAGGCCTTTCCCTCGTCTTGACGGTGTTGATTGACTTTGTCCAGGGTGGAAGAAAACAGGGCGAGTAAAGTTTCTTTTTCTACCTCGCTCAAGGCTTCTTTTTCTGTTTTTAAAGTATCTGGTAAACGCACCGCTATTTTGAGTAATTCGGTTGTATCACCGCTGTGAATTTCTTTTAGTTGCTGGAGATAATTTTGGACAACCTCTTTATTGAGTACACTAGAATTTTCATTCCCAGAGTTATCGACAAAGATTGATACATCAATTTTTCCACGGGTCAATTGCTTGTTAATTTGATTCCTCAATTGAGGCTCTAGTTCTCTGTAGCAATGAGGTGTTCTAAAGTTAAGATCAATATTTTTACTGTTAAGTGTTCTTAATTCTACGGTGATTTTTTTGTGTTGAAATTGGGTTTCACCTTTCCCAAAACCCGTCATGGATACTATCATTTCTTTATTTTATAATTCTTTAATTTTAATATTTCTAAAGGAGACTTTATCATCGTGATCTTGCAATCCTATTTTTCCTGTTTTGAAAGCTCCAAAACCTTTCCATCCTTTAAATTTACTGTTGTTGACAAGCTCGTCCCAAGCTTCTCCACTAAGGGGGAAACGAACGATTTCTGTCCCGTTAAACACAACATTCCCTTTATTGTTGTTATGATCAACCGTGAGTAAAACGTGGTTCCATTCTCCCGCTGGATTGCACACATCTGCGGTGGGTTGCACTAAATCATAGAGTGCACCGGCTTGATGAAATTTTGGATTGGCTTTAGCATCGGGGTGACGTTCGTTATCTAAGATTTGAATTTCTGGGCCAGTTATGTAAGGCTCGCCAAATTCTTCTCCTTCTTGTACACCCCAGAATATTCCGCTATTTCCTACTTCTGAAACATTCCATTCGATAGAAAGGACAAAGCTGGTAAAGCTTTGATCGGTCACGATGTTTTTACCCCCTTCGCCCCATTTTCTTTCTTCTTTAGGGTCAAAAGTTAAAACGCCATCTGCAACGCTCCACTCTTCTCCTATTCTATCTCCATTATACTGATGCCAGCCATTAAATGTTTCACCATCGAATAGTGAGATCCATTCTTCTTGAACAGCGGTTTTTTCTTCTACAGCAGGCTTTTCTTCCTGTGTTTTTTTCTTTTGATTAAGGTTTTGGCAAGAACTTAAAATAACTATTCCTGCAAGAAACAGTAGTTGTTTTTTCATGATATTATATGTTTAAAATATCTTTTAAATGGGCTTGGTCAATATCACCCCCTGCAAAGTCATCGAAGGTTTTTTCTGTCGCTTCAATGATATGGTTTTTGATAAAAGCAGCACCTTCTCTAGCGCCTTGCTCTGGGCTTTTAATGCAGCATTCCCACTCCATTACTGCCCATACATCACAACCGTATTCTGTTAATTTTGTAAAAATAGTTTTAAAATCGATTTGTCCGTCGCCAGGAGAGCGATAGCGTCCTGCGCGATTTCGCCAGTCTCCATATCCACCAAAGGCGCCTTTTTTCCCATTGGGTTTAAATTCAGAATCCTTGACATGGAAGGCTTTGATAAACTCGTGGTAGTGGTCGATATAAGTGATATAGTCGAGTTGTTGTAAGACAAAATGACTGGGGTCATATAAGATGTTCGCACGTTTGTGGTTTCCTGTGGCAGCTAAAAAGCGTTCAAAGGTATCGCCGTCGTGCAGATCTTCTCCGGGGTGAATTTCATAGCAGGCATCTACTCCATTTTCGTCAAAGACGTCAAGAATGGGCAGCCAGCGATTGGCCAGTTCTTTAAAGCCCAGATCAATAAGTCCATCAGGTTGTTGTGGCCATGGGTGCCAATAAGGCCAAAGTAAAGATCCCGAAAAGGTCGCGTGAGCACTGATCCCCAATCTGCGACTGGCGATCCCGGCTTTTTTGACTTGGTCCACCGCCCAGTCTGTTCTTGCTTTGGGGTTGTTTTTCACAGCCTCTGGCGCAAAGTTGTCGAACATCTTGTCATAGGCTGGGTGTACAGCCACCAATTGCCCTTGTAAGTGGGTAGACAATTCTGTGATCTCTAAACCATAGGAGTTGATTTTCCCTTTTAAATCATCGCAATAGGTTTGACTTTCTGCAGCGGTATCAAGGTCGATCAACCATTTATCGAGGGTGGGGATTTGTATGCCTTTGTAGCCCAAATCTGCGGCCCATTGACAAAGTCCTTCCAAACTGTTGAACGGTGCTTTTTGATCGATAAACTGTGTCAGAAAAACGGCGGGTCCTTTAATCGTTTTCAATTGTTCCTGTTTTTATAAATTCACCCAAACGTTGCCGTTTTGGTGTGATTCTAATACTTTTTCAATAAATAGCATCCCGCGAACACCTTCTTCCATCTCTGGAAAAGCGCCGTGAATATATGCTTCACCGCGTATCGCTTTGGCAACGCCATTATAGATATTCCCCATGGCATCAAAAAGTCCTTCTGGATGTCCAGGAGGAAGTTTTGTCGCTTCTTGTGCAAATGTACTGTGGAAATCATGACCAGGCTTTAAAACCTGCATGGGTTTTCTCTCTTGTAAATAGGTGAGATAATTGGGGTTTTCTTGCCCCCATTTTAAGCTTCCTTTATGTCCATAGATTTGAACGCTAAAGTTGTTTTCTTCTCCGGTGGCGATTTGTGAGGCGCGTAAAACCCCTTTGCAATAATCAGAAAAACGAACCAAGATGGTACCGTCAACATCCATTTGGTTATCTGGATAGCGGTAATTGAGATCGGCTAATAATTGCTTTACCCGCATCCCCGTAACATATTCTAACATGTCAAAAGCGTGGGTGCCTATATCCCCTATACAGCAACTTAATCCTCCTTTTTCAGGATCAAGACGCCAGATAGATTTTCTTAAATCTGGCTGATGCATAAAGGGATTGATCCAGCCTTGATAATATTGTAAATCCACCTTTTGTACGTCTCCGATTACGCCCTCGGCAATCATTTGCTTCATTTGACGAATCATGGGATAGCCCGTGTAAGTATAGGTGACAGCAAAAATAACTTCTTGCTTTTTTTGGATCGCCTCTAATTCTAGGGCTTCGGCATGGGTAGTGGTTAAAGGTTTTTCACAGATCACATTAAAGCCATTTTCCAATAACTTTTTGGCCATTGGAAAGTGTAGAAAGTTAGGAGTTAGAACAGAAACTACCTCAACGCGTTCCTCTTGAGGAAGCCGCATCTCTGCTTCAATTAAATCTTCAAAGCTGTTGTAAACCCGATTTAACGGCAGCCCAATATGCGCTCCAAACTCCTTGTTTTCTGATGGATTAGGATTAAAACATCCGGCTGTAATTTGATAGCGATCAAACATACTCGAGGCGATGCGGTGAACAGCGCCAATAACAGAATCGCCACCTCCTCCTAAAATTCCTAAACGTATTTTGTGACTCAATTTATTCTTCTTGAATTTCTATTTTTTCTTCTTTAAAGATAAGCATAAAAAATACGAGCACTCCAATGGCAAAAGCAGCAGGAAGTATCCAGATCATTTCCCAATTGTGGGACCCGTTATCAAGTAAATAAATATCAGAGATTTTACCTGCTACCCAAAAGCCCACGAGCATTCCTACCCCATAAGTGGCTAAAGTAATCAAGCCTTGCGCAGCGCTCTTTACTTTTTCTCCGGCTTTAAAGTCGGTGTAAATTTGCCCTGAAACGAAGAAGAAATCATAACAGATCCCGTGGAGTGCAATCCCCATGATTAACATAAAAGTCAATTCTCCCGCATTGCCATAGGCAAACAAAGTATAGCGTGCTGCCCAAGCGAGCATTCCAACTAGAATGGTTTTTTTAAAACCAAATTTCTTAAAGAAGACCGGGAGAAGTAACATGAATAATACCTCACTAATTTGTCCCAAGGTCATTTTCCCGGTAGGGTTTTCCATGCCTAGTTCTACTAGAAAAGGATTGGCTTGCTGGTAATAAAAAGCCAAAGGAATACAGATTAAAACAGAAGTGATAAAGAACATCAAGAAGTTGCGGTCCTTTAAAAGTTTTAAAGCGTCAAAACCTAAAACATCACCGATTGACAAAGCTTGACCTCCTGTATTTGAGGGCGGGGTTTTAGGGAGCGTAAAGCTAAATAGCCCTAATATAAATGAAGCCCCAGACACCATTAAAAAGGTGTTCGCTAATGCACCTGCAGCTATGGCTTCTGGCGCATCCCAACTAAGGTAGCTAATGACTAATCCAGCGACAATCCATCCAATGGTCCCAAAGACACGAATCAAAGAAAACTCTTTTGCGGGGTCTTTCATTTGATTAAAGGAGACAGAATTAACTAAGGCTAAAGTTGGCATATAAACCAGCATATACCCAAAGACATAAGGATAAAAAGTATCGAAATCCCCTGCTTGCGCCATGAGATACATCAAGCCACCCCCAATAAGGTGTAATACGCCCAAGATACGTTCTGCATTAAAATAGCGATCGGCGATTAATCCAATAAAAAGCGGAGCGATAATCGCACCCCAGGATTGGGTAGAAAAAGCCATGGCCGTTTCTGCACCACTCGCCCCTAGATTGTTTCCTAAAAAAGTTCCCAAGGTGACAAACCACCCTCCCCAAATAAAAAATTGGAGGAACATCATAAAGGACAATTGAAATTTAGTCGTTGAATTCATTTTTGGTTTATAAGATTGATTAAACGATGAGTTTGGCTTTTTCTAGCAATAGGTTTTTTGTGGCGAGGATACCCTCAATTTCAGACAGGACCTCCCCTTCGTATTCTACCCCGATAAAGCCATTATATCCAGCAGATTTTACCAGTTTTAACATGCGTAGATAGTCGGTGTGAGTTTCATTGCCTTGCGCATTAAAATCATGGGATTTTGCACTAACGGCAAAAGCGCGGGGCATTAATTCTTCTACTCCTTTGTAGCGATCGTATTCTCTCACGCATTTAGCCTCCCAGCGCGCTCCATTTTCTCTTTCTAGGCAAAAATTGCCAAAGTCAGGTAGGGTACCACAGTTGGCTTGATTGACTTCGTCTAGCATTTCCATCACTAGAGCAGCATTAGAAGAAAGATATCCGTGATTTTCCACAATAATATTGACCTTATAAGGAGCAGCGAATTCTCCTAATTTGAGCATACTTTCAGCAGCTTGAACTTTCCAAGCTTGTTCATTGCGTTCCCCAAAAAGGTTAATGCGAATAGAATGACAGCCCATAGCCGCTGCGACCTCTACCCAAGTTTTGTGATTTTCAATGGCTTTGTTGCGTTCGCTTTTACTAGGCACTGCAAGATCTCCTTCCCCATCAATCATGATCAATACATTTTCTAGCCTGTGTTCATTTGCTTTTGCATTTGACTGGGCGATAAATTGTTTTAATGCAGCGTTTTTGTCTTTGGCTTCTGTAACATCTTTGTACAACTGATTAACATATTCGATCCCTTCAAAACCTAATTCTTTTGCTTTAGCAGCAAAATCATATGGGTTGAGTTCTCCCGCTTGAATGGTTTTATGTAATGACCATTGTGCTAAAGAGAGTTTAAAAAAAGGCGAAGTAGCGAGATCTGGGCTAATATAGCTCCCTCCTAATGTTTGGGCAGATAACGCCCCTATTGCAGTTGCTCCAATGCTTAGGGCTAAGCTATTTTGAATAAATTTTCTGCGTTTCATAAGTAAGTTAATTTTATTAAAACAATGTAATAATACTTAAAAGAACTCAAGATTCATGCGATTGAAGTTTATTATTTATTCAAACGAAAACGTTTTTAATTGATGTTTTATGATAAATAAGGCGAAATTTTAAGGAAAGCTCATTTCTATACCCTAATTTAGGAAGAATAAAATTACCCAAAGAATGAGCAATGCTAATTTTGAAACCCAGTATGACGCTATCGTTGTAGGGACCGGTATAAGTGGCGGTTGGGCTGCTAAAGAGTTAACAGAGAAAGGACTAAAGACATTAGTCCTAGAACGAGGTAGAATGGTCAAACACATCGAAGACTATCCTACCATGAATAAAGATCCATGGGAGTTTCCCCACGGAAACGTAATTACTAACGAGACAAAAGAAAGGCAACCCAAACAAAGCAGAACAGGCTATACAACAAGAGAGGGATCAAAACACTTTTTTGTGGATGATATCAAGCATCCTTATAATGAGGACAAGCAATTTGACTGGTGTCGTGGCTATCATGTAGGCGGGCGTTCTATTATGTGGGGAAGACAAAGCTACCGTTTGAGTAATTTTGACTTTGAAGCTAATTTAAAAGATGGCGTTGCGGTCGACTGGCCTATTCGTTACGAAGATATTGCCCCATGGTATTCTTATGTTGAACAACACGCCGGAATTTCTGGAGAGTTATTAGGCCTAGATCACTTTCCTGATGGAGAGTACCTTAAACCAATGGAATTAACTTGTGTTGAAGATCACTTAAAAGAATCCATTGCAGAAAAATACTCCGATCGTGTGTTAACCATCGGTCGGGTCGCTCATATCACCGAGGGGACAAAACCCGGAGCCGGTAGAATTAGTTGTCAATACAGAAATCGCTGTATGAGAGGATGCCCTTTTGGGGGATATTTCAGTAGTAATTCTTCCACTTTGCCGATGGCAGAAGCGACAGGTAATATGACTTTACGTCCAAATTCTATCGTACATGAAGTAATCTATGATGCTGAAACGAAGAAGGCCTCTGGCGTTCGGGTGATTGATACAGAAACCAAAGAAAGTATGGTGTTTAACGCCAAAGTTGTTTTCTTATGTGCCTCTGCAGTTGCCTCAACCTCTATCCTATTACAATCTAAATCTGAACATTTCCCGAATGGAATGGGGAATGCTTCTGGAGAACTAGGTCACAATATCATGGATCACCACTTCCAAGTAGGGGCTTATGGAGAGTTTGATGGATTCAATGATAAATACTTTACTGGAAGAAGACCCAACGGAATCTACATCCCGCGATTTAGAAATATCGGTGGTGATACTGAACGTAAAGATTTCTTACGCGGTTATGGGTATCAAGGTGGCGGTGGTCGCGGCTCTTGGATAGAAAACGTCAAAGAAATGGCCTATGGTCCAGAATTTAAAGAAGGCATAATGAATCCTGGTGGATGGAATATGGGATTAAATGGTTTTGGCGAAGTATTGCCATATCACGAAAATCGCATGTATTTGGATTATGAAAAGTTAGACGAGTGGGGATTACCTACCGTTACTTTTGATGCTGACATAAAAGACAACGAACTCGCCATGCGAAAAGACATGAAAGAGCAAGCGGTCAAAATGCTAGAAGAAGCCGGGTTTAAAAATGTTCAAGGCTATGACAATGAATATCATCTAGGGTTAGGAATTCACGAAATGGGAACTGCAAGAATGGGACGTGATCCTAAAACCTCTGTCCTGAACGGGAATAACCAGTTACACGAAGTACCTAATGTCTTTGTAACAGATGGTGCGTGTATGACTTCTGCTGGAAATGTAAACCCTTCCTTAACCTATATGGCCCTTACTGCTCGCGCAGTAAACTTTGCCGTTGAAGAATTAAAAAAGAACAATCTGTAAAGTAAAATATTATGCAAAGAAGAACCGCTTTAAAGAATATCGGACTCTCGTTTGGAGCACTTACTTTAACTCCTACTGTAGCCAGCTTATTGCAAAGTTGTCAAACAACAGAAGCAGGTTGGGTCCCCTCACTATTATCTCAAGAAGATGCGAGTATTGTAGCTAAAATCATTGATGTGATGCTACCCACTACTGCTACTGTTCCTGGGGCAAGTGATTTAAACTTAATTCAATTTATCGACGCATATCTAGCAAAGGTAACTCCTCCAGAAGAGCAAGAATTTGCGACAATGGCAACGGGGATTTTTGCGGGGGTAGCACAAGCTGCCGCTGGAAAAGACTCTGCCGCCGATCTTACTGCAGAGGACATCGATGTACAACTCAATAAATTTTTACGCGCAACCCCAGAGGATTTAGCCACAAGAGGGGAAGCTTTTGACGCTTACTTAGCTGGGCTAGAAGATGGAACTGCTGGCGCACCACCTATTGAGGGCATCTGTCAAAGTTATTTATTTAACCTGAGATCTTTAGCGGTTCGCGCCTTTGAGGGTAATGCTATTATCGCGACAGAACATCTTGCCTATGCCCCAGTTCCTGGGCAACAAAAAGGCTGTGTCGACTTGCAAGAAGCTACCGGCGGGAGAAAGTGGGCTTTATAAGCTGCGTAAGTATTCTGCAATCGCTCTTGCTTCTTCCTGACTAAGGTTTTGATTGATCATCAATATATTGTTGTATTCTGCTAACAAGGCTTTTGCAATAGGGTCTTCTTTCAACATTTCTGTAGGATTCAACAACAAATTCATGACCCAGGCGGGATGACGACGTTCATAAATACCTTGCATGCCCGGGCCGATTAATTTGCCTACTGGTTTGTGACAAGCGGTACATTTTTGTTTGAACGCTTTGGCACCATTCTCCACTAAAGCGTCATCTATAGGGCTGTCAAAGACTAAATCTTTTACAGGACCAATTCCTTTATTCTCTAAATCAATGGGCGTAATTGTTTTTTCACTTACCGCCTTGGTCTCTTCCTTTTTAGTGCGATTAAATTTAAATCCATCTTCTTTTTTCTCGTTGGAAGAACCACAAGCGATCAATGTTGAAACGAAGAGAAAGGTCAATATCTTTTTCATGGCAATGTATTTATTCGACTAAATGTAATGGCTTAAAGGTAGAATTACAAAAATGAGGTGAAAATCATTTCAATTGTCATCGAAAACGATTTTAAGATTCCTTTTTATTGACTATCTGTTTACTCCCTTGCACTCTTTTAGTAACTAAATACACCCCTGCAAACACCAGTATTGTCGCTAGTGATTTGACAAAGTCCATTTGATCGTTCCCGGTAAGTGTCGCATAAACAATGGCAATAATCGGTTGCACATAAGTCAACACGCCTATGGTTGTAGGGGGCACTTCTCTTAAGGCATACATATTTAACAAATAAGCAAAGAAAGTCGTAAACAGCAAAACAAAACCTATTCTCCACAGCGCATCCCAGGGCAACAACTGCCATTCAACCGCTAATAATTCTTTTGTGCCAAAGGGTAAATTCATTAAGACTCCCAGCGGAAACATCCACTTCATCAAGGTAATGACTTGGTACTTTTTTGTGATGGGTTTCATGATGACTAAATAGGCTCCATAACTAAAAGCATTGATCAGCATCATGGCATTACCCAGCGGGATATTCGGTGCGTTTTTAGTAAAAGAACTGCCGTATAATACTAAGGTTAAGGCTCCGCCAAAACCTAAGACGATCCCCATAAACTTCATTGAAGTGATTTTTTCTTTTAAAAACATCCAGGAAAGCAACATCACTATAATGGGCATAATGGTGATAATCACAGAACTGTTGATGGGAGTTGAAAGACTTAAACCCCGAATAAAGAATACCATATTGAGACACATCCCAAAGGCGGTCGCTGCTAAAATCCTCAAAAAATCTTGTCGTTCAATTTTTTCTGAAGGGTAAAAGAAACTCAACCCACCAAAAAGAATTGAGGCGGTAACCACCCGCAATAGCACTAAACCATAGGGCCCAATATAGTCAGGCATAATCACCTTCATGATGGTGTGATTAAGCCCATAAATGGTGGTTGCGCCGATTGCCGCAAGCAATGCCAGCAGTCTCTTATCCATCGAGTGCTGTTTTTGCTTCAGCTATAGTAGCCTTCGCATTGCCGATATACAGCTTGTCTTTATAGAGCAAAACCGGTCTTTTTAAAAAGGTATAATGCGAGAGTAATAAGGCTTTGATAGCTGCTTCGTCTAGGCTGCTTTTATCGATTTCTTTGAGCTTTTGAGCTCGCTTGTTTAACAGCGCCTCATAAGAACCACTGTGCTGATAAAGAACTTCGAGTTGTGCTGCTGTCAATGGATCTTTTTTGATATCGATTGGTGTAATATCATCGTTTAAGGCTAAGGTTTTCATGATCCTTTTACAGGTATCACAGCTACTCAAATAATAAAATAAATGCATTGATTCTCCCCTTTTAGGCAAAGTAAATCAAAATTAGCCAAAGCAAAGAGAAATCATGGGAATCTCTTACCTTTGTAATTCTATTTTTGAAAAGATCACATGGAAAAAAAATTGCGATTTAACAGTGCAACCATCCACGGAGGACAAGCACCAGACCCGGCTTATGGCGCAGTAATGCCGCCTATTTATCAAACTTCTACCTATGCGCAAACCACCCCCGGTGGACACAAAGGTTTTGAATACAGCCGTACCCACAATCCTACCCGCCAAGCCCTTGAAAAGTCTTTGGCGAGTATCGAAAATGGAAAACACGGTTTAGCCTTTGCTTCTGGATTAGCTGCTATGGATGCTGTGATGAAGCTTCTTCAACCGGGCGATGAAGTAATTTCAACCAACGACCTTTACGGAGGGTCTTACCGCTTGTTCACTAAAATCTTTGAAGGCTTTGGCCTAAAATTTCACTTTGTGGGTATGGATGACCTGGCGAATATGGAAGCAGCCATCAATAAGAACACAAAGTTGATTTGGGTGGAAACCCCTACTAACCCCATGATGAATGTGGTCGATATAGAAGCAGTAGCAAATTTGTCTAAAAAGAACAATCTACTATTAGCCGTTGACAACACCTTTGCTTCTCCTTATTTGCAGCAGCCTTTAAACCTGGGAGCAGACATCGTGATGCATTCTGCTACTAAATATCTCGCTGGGCACTCAGATGTTGTCTTAGGCTCACTCGTGGTCAATGACGATGATTTACAAGAACGCCTAGCGTTTATTCAAAATGCCAGTGGTGCTGTACCCGGTCCCATGGATAGTTTTTTGACGCTTCGCGGAATTAAAACCTTACACGTTCGCTTGCAACGCCATTGCGAAAACGGGAGAGCTGTGGCAGAATACCTTGTTGCCCACCCCAAAATCGAAAAAGTATACTGGCCTGGATTCGATACCCACCCTAACCATGCGGTGGCTAAAAAGCAAATGAAAGACTTTGGCGGTATGCTATCTTTTATCCCAAAGGGAGCCGACTATAAAGCAGCCATCAAAATCGTCGAAAACCTTAAACTCTTTACCCTGGCAGAATCACTAGGGGGAGTAGAAAGTTTAGCCGGTCACCCTGCTTCCATGACCCATGCCTCTATCCCTAAAGAGGAACGCGAAAAGAGCGGGGTCGTTGATTCCCTTATTCGTTTAAGTGTGGGGATAGAAGATGCACAAGACCTGATTGATGACCTCGCTCATGCCATTGGTTAGAAAGATGGTATCTTTAGACTAGAAATTATCGCATGCAACTTCCAGAAGGAAAGAAAATCTATTTTGCCTCTGACAATCATTTAGGGGCTCCTACTCCAGAAGAAAGCGCCCCCCGAGAGCGTATCTTTGTTCAATGGCTTGACCATATCAAGGAAGATGTAGGGGTGCTATTCTTATTAGGCGATTTATTTGACTTTTGGTTTGAATATAAAACCGTAGTCCCAAAAGGTTTTGTGCGCGTATTAGGAAAGCTCGCAGAACTGGCAGACGCCGGCGTTCCCATTCACTTTTTTGTCGGAAATCACGACTTGTGGATGTTAGACTATCTCGAAAAAGAAATCGGAATTACTGTGCATCATTCCCCAACAGAATTCACCTTTAACGACAAAAGCTTTTTTATAGGACATGGAGACGGTTTAGGCCCTAACGACAAAGGCTTTAAACGCATGAAAAAGGTACTCGCTAACTCCTTTTTTCAATGGTGTTTTCGCTGGTTACATCCAGATATTGGCATGCGTATAGGGCATTATCTCTCGATCAAAAACAAAATGATTTCTGGAGAAGAAGACGCTGTCTTCTTAGGCGAAGAAAACGAGTGGTTAGCGCAATATGCCAAAAGAAAAAATCAAGAAAAAGCCAGGGACTATTACGTCTTTGGGCATCGCCACATCCCTTTAAATATTCCTATCGAACAAGCCAGATATATCAATTTAGGCGATTGGATTTCGCATTATACCTATGCTGTTTTTGATGGCAAAGCACTCGAACTTAAATCGTGGAAGACCTTATAACCCATGCTAGAAAAAAAAACCTTAGCTGTTGAAAACACGGTATTAGTAGGCATCATTAATGCACAGCAAGATGAAGATCAATCAAAAGAATATCTTGATGAATTAGATTTTCTTGCTTTAACAGCTGGAGGGAAAGTGATCAAGCGTTTCACGCAAAAGATTGCTCTGCCTAACCCTAAAACCTTTATCGGGAGTGGAAAGTTAGCCGAAGTGGAAACCTTTGTCCATGAGAACGATGTGTCTACGGTGGTTTTTGATGACGAATTAACCCCTGCACAACAAAATAATATTGAGAAAACCCTAAAGTGTAAGATCCTTGATCGCACAGGTTTGATCTTAGACATTTTTGCGCAACGCGCACAAACAAGTTATGCACGCACCCAAGTAGAATTAGCGCAATACCAATATCTATTACCCAGGTTAAAAGGATTGTGGACACACCTTGAAAGACAAAAAGGGGGAATCGGGATGCGCGGTCCTGGAGAAACAGAGATTGAAACAGACCGTCGTATTGTTCGTGATAAAATCACCCTCTTAAAGAAAAAACTGACGGTAATTGACAAACAAATGGCCACCCAGCGCGGAAACCGTGGGGCATTAGTTAGGGTCGCTTTAGTCGGCTATACCAATGTTGGGAAATCAACCCTGATGAATGTTTTATCAAAAAGTAAGGTCTTTGCAGAAAACAAACTTTTTGCCACCCTGGATACCACTGTTCGCAAAGTAGTCATTGGTAATCTTCCTTTTTTATTAAGTGATACGGTAGGGTTTATTCGCAAATTACCCACCCAATTAGTCGAGTCCTTTAAAAGTACCCTAGACGAAGTGATCGAAGCAGATCTTTTATTGCATGTCGTCGATATTGCTCACCCTAATTTTGAAGAGCACATTGCCTCTGTCAATCAAATCTTACAAGAGATTGACAGTCTAGACAAGCCCACCTTGATGGTCTTTAATAAAATTGACGCTTACACGCCAGAAGTGATTGAAGAAGACGATCTTGTCACAGAACGAACCTCTAAGCACTATACCCTCGAAGAGTGGGAAGACACTTGGATGGCAAAAATGAACGGGAATGCCTTGTTTATTTCAGCGCTAAATAAGTCTAACTTAGAAGATTTTAGAAAACGGGCTTATGCGGCAATTCGGGACATTCACATCACCCGTTTTCCTTACAATCATTTTCTCTACCCCGAGGGATTAGAAGAGTAAAGCAAAAAGTAATATATTTAAAAAAAACCTACCTATGAAAAAGTTAATTACACTGCCCTTTATTTTGCTTTTTTTGGCATGTGCCAAAAGTGACGACCCCTCAACAACTGTTGATCTTGAAAGTATTTTTGGCGTAGCCCAAATCCCTTCCCCCATAGGAGAAGGTCGTTTTTTTGAAGACATTAATTATGGAGATCAAGAACGACAACAACTCGACATTCTTTTCCCTGAAAATTCAAACCCTACAGGCGTCGTTATCTTTTTTCATGGCGGAGGCTTTATTGGGGGAGACAAAGCCCAAGCCTTTGACGACCTTTTGTTAGAAACCATGCAAGCTGTTTTAGAGAAAGACATTGCGATCGTTTCTGCAAATTATAGCTTGTTAACTACAACCGGAAACCGAGGCGTAATTTCTGCCCTTGAAGACGGGACAGAAGCGATCAGTTTTATTAAAAGTCATTTAAGCCAAATGAATATCCCCTCCAATAAAATCATTTTAGCAGGAACATCTGCCGGTGCGGGAATCGCCCAGTGGAATGGGTTTAAAAATGACCTCAATGACCAGGTTCAAGGGGTTGTCGCCATTGCAGCGCAAAGCACTTATGACCTGTATGAATGGGAAAATGTTTTCATCGGTTTTAACTTAGATCAGCTAAGACAAATGAGTCCCGACCTACAAACACTTTTCTTAGAATTTTATGATGGAGAACCCACACAAGCAGATTTAGATGCGGTGGATTATCGCGATTTTATGGATGCTACAGATCCATCTTTATATGTCTATAACATTGCTGGGGATGAAGTAATCAATGCGCAAGGCGAAATTGATTTTGATGTCTTGTATCACAGTTATCTTCACGGGGATTACTTAAGAAGAAAAGCGATTGAAGTAGGACAAGCATTTTCTGGAGGGTTTCAAGAATTACCAGACGCCTTTATCCTCCGTAAACTCAAGTAGAGTAATCCCTGTAGTCACTTCGACATCCTTCGAATATTCCATGGTCACTTCGACCGAAGCCTATCATAGGGAGGCGTAGTGGAGAAGTCCCGACTACTAGAGATTTCTCGACTGCGCCTGCCTGCGGCAGGCAGGCTCGAAATGGACAAGGGTGGTCGCCCGCCTGCCGAAGGTATGGCCTGCCTACCGAAGGCAGGAAATGGACGTAGGTGATTGCAATGACCCTACAGTTACTTTTTTCGTTTGGTGGTATGTTTTAGTTTTAACACAACAAAATTCAGTTCCAATGTGGTCTCTGATTCAGTTTCCGTCATGTCTTGATCCAACAGGTCAGCCATTAGTTCACCGCTTTTTTTAAGCAGGGTGTTCTTTTTGTTCCCCGTTGTTGAGCTCGCAGCAGTTACTGTTTTTTGTAAGGCACGTAGCTTAGCAAAGGTTTCAATAATCAAAAAAGTCGCTTCAGTAGCTTGTTTGCTTTTTAAAATGGTAGCCAACATATACAGTCCTTTTTCAGTAAAGGCTTTGGGGTTTGTTTTGGCATATTTTAAACTTTGGAGGTGGTGGAAATTTTCCACCACCTTTTTTTTCTCTAACGCGGTTAACGCAATGGTATAGTTTTCAGGAAATTTATTAGGATTATTTTTTACGACTTTGTTAATATCACGTGTTGCAACGCCAAAGAGCTTAGCTACATCTCGATCGATAAGCACTGGATGCCCTTTAATGGTAATGAGGCGGTTTTCAATAATCTGTATAGATAGCGGGTTGTTCATAACAATAACATTTGAGGGACTATAAACTTACTAAATTATTGGACTCACTTTGCTACTCCACACGCTGTAAAACCAAAGGGAGGTTTTTATCGACGAACGACGGATTGTTCGATTAACGGTAGGTAGTCACTTCGACCCTTGTCCTGAGCCTCCTGTCCTGAGCTTGCCGAAGGATGCCGAAGGAAGCCTACCGTAGGGAGGCGTAGTCGAGAAGTCCCGAATTTGCTCCACACTGATAAACTCCTTTTCTAAAACCCCCTTTGCATTGACCAAAAAGAAGGAAGGCGTCGCAAAAACATGATAGGCTTTTACCGCTGGGCTGTCCCAGCCTTGAAGATCGCTGTAGTGCGCCCAGGGGTAGTCACTCGCTGTTTTACGAAAAGCAGCTTCTTCGCGATCTAAGGAAATACTTAAAAGGGAAATATCTTGTTCCGCCAGTTTTTTTTGTAAACGGGCCAGTTGGGGTAAGGCGTCTAAACAGTGTGGACAACCACTGGACCAAAAGACCAAAAGTTGTTTTTCCGTTTCTTGCTGTTCAAGGAAATTAAGCTGAAGGGATCCCGGGGCATCAAAGCTCAATTGAGGAGCTTTTTTCCCTTCTTGGATGTTTTTATAATGGTCGAGCTTCTTTTGCAAACGGGAATCAAAGTCACAGCGATCGTTGCCTAACAAGCGTTCACTTAAAAAGGCAGCAGCTTTAAAGTAAGCTTGCCCTTCTAAGGCATTGAGCAAGGGGCCCGTGCTAGCGGCTAATAGTGCAGGTTTATCTTTAAAACGGAGCAACCACTCCTCTAGGCGTTCTTCTAAAACAAGCTCTACTTCCTCGATGGAAAACTGTTCAAGTCCTTCAAATAGCTGTGTTACACTTAGCGACTGCGCAAACACAACTTGGGAAAGGCCCCATAAAAAGCACAGCAGACTTAAGGCAATTTTTTTGTAGGTAAAGGGCTTAGTGATTGTTTTTAAAGGTGGCGTTCCAATTGTTTTGGTAGTTTCCAGGGCTGTGGAAGACTTCATTTCCCCAGCGGCTATAGACCCAAATTTTCGCATTGGGATGGCGTTCAATATTATCGATAAACCAAACATCGTTGATGCCATCTCCATTCGGAGTGATGGCTTCAGAGATTTGTAAAGCATTGTTCGAGGAACGGCTCCCTAAAGCTAAAGCGGTATAACGGCTAAAATCGATGCGCTCTTTTGATTCAATCCCTCCTTGTGATAAAGAAGTGGGGTTGTTTGTACCGATGGCAAAAGAGGTTGTCAAGGCGGGAAGGCTTTCCCATCCATTTCCATTAAAGCCTAAAAGCAGGAGGTCCTCCACTTGCTCGACTAAGGCGTCGAGTTGTGCATTTTGATCCCAACTTAATTGAATCTTCGCGATTTTGTCTCCGCTAAGCTGCCAGTGATGGCTGGGAATCAATTGATCTATCCCTGTTGCTAGGGTTTGGTTTAGCGGGGGTCCTATCTTGAGTTGTGCTTGTAAAGGGGTCGTATTTCCCTCGCTTAATTGAAGGGGGAGGTAACGGCCTTGATTTCCTAAGGGGAAGATAAAATTCTCTTGGGCGGTAATGCTCACCTCAATTTCGCTGTAAGCATCTTGGCTTGCGTTTAAGGCTTGTGCACTTCCTAAAAAAAGCAATTGAGCATCGTCTCCTTCTGAACCGATCACCCCATTGAAAAAATACAGGGGTTGATCTTGGAGAGCAATGACATCAGCTGAAGCGACTTGTAGCGCTCCATAAAGGCCAAGCTGAGCAAAAGTTGAATTAAATAATAAAAGGAAAAATCCTGACAATAAACGAGTCAAACCATAAATTATAATGATCAAAGATAAGATTTATTTATTATATTATACATATTATAGTATAATAATTTGATTGACAAGACGTTTGAGCGCAAAAAAAAATCCGTGCAATACACGGATTTTAAATGTTTGAGAGACTTATATCTCTGCTCAATAAGCGGACTATACTAAAGCTAGGCGAGCAAAGTCTGTTACCGTTAAATCTGCATCAACAGATTGAACATATTGTGTAACGGTTTGCTTGCTGTCTTTGATAAAGGCTTGGTTTACAAGAGTATTGTCTTTAAAGAAACGCTTGATTTTTCCTTTGGCGATATTGTCTAACATGGCCTCTGGCTTGCCTTCTTGACGCAATTGGTCTTTGGCAATTTCGATTTCTTTTTCGATTACAGTTGCATCAACACCTTCTTCATTTAAGGCGATAGGGTTCATTGCAGCGGCTTGCATGGCAACATTCTTCGCTGCTTCTGCTCCACCTTCTACATTAGCAGAAAGACCTACAATGGTAGCGATTTTGTTCCCAGCGTGGATGTAGTGTCCTACAAAAGGACCTTCGATTCTTTTGAAACCACCGATTTCAATTTTTTCTCCGATTACCCCAGTTTGCTCGGTTAATTTATCTGCTACGCTCATACCACCAAAGTCTGCCGCTAATAAATCTTCGATTGTTTTTGCTTCTAAAGCTAAATCAAGGATTTGATTGGCTAAGGCTAAGTAACTGTCGTTTTTAGCAACGAAATCTGTTTCACAGTTTACTGACACAACAACACCAGCGGTATTGTCTGCGTTCACTTTAGCTAAAACAGCTCCTTCCGCTGAATCGCGGTCAGCGCGATTAGCCGCAACTTTTTGACCTTTTTTACGTAAGTTTTCTACCGCTTTGTCAAAGTCTCCTTCGGCTTCAACTAAAGCTTTTTTACAATCCATCATTCCAGCCCCTGTGGCTTGACGTAATTTATTTACTTCTGATGCAGTAATTTTCATAGTTTATTTGAATTTAAAACGAAAAAGCTATTCCTAAGAAAAGCTTTATTCGCTATGGATAATTTACTCAATATTAAATGTGATGCTTAAGCGTCTTTAGCTGCGTCTGTGCTTTCTGCTGCTGGAGCTTCCAGTGCTGCTTCTGCTGCTGGAGCCTCAACTACTGCTTCTGCTGCTGGAGCTTCTTCTTGGCCTTTATTCGCCGCATCTTTTTCAGATTGACGCGTAGTTAAGCCTTCGCTTACTGCTTCAGTTACAATGCCTAAAATCTTTTCGATTGACTTAGAAGCATCATCATTTGCAGGGATAACGAAATCTACATCACGAGGATCAGAGTTGGTATCGACCATGGCAAAGATTGGAATGTTTAACTTCTGTGCTTCTTTGATGGCAATGTGCTCACGCTTGATGTCAACAACAAATAATGCACCTGGAAGACGGGTCATATCTGTAATTGAACCTAAGTTCTTTTCTAGTTTCGCACGTTGACGGTCTACTTGTAACTTTTCTTTCTTCGATAAAGTTTCAAAAGTTCCATCTTTCTTCATGCGATCGATAGAAGCCATTTTCTTAACTGCTTTACGAATGGTAACAAAGTTGGTTAACATTCCACCAGGCCAACGCTCTGTGATGTAAGGCATTTTAGCTGCAGAAGCTTTAGCTGCAACGATGTCTTTGGCTTGTTTTTTTGTCGCAACAAAAAGGATCTTACGTCCAGAAGCAGCGATTTTCTTCATTGCTTCTGCCGCTTCGTCTACTTTAGCTGCAGTTTTGTAAAGGTTGATGATGTGGATTCCATTACGCTCCATATAGATATAGGGCGCCATGTTAGGATTCCATTTTCTGGTCAGGTGACCAAAGTGTACGCCTGCGTCAAGCAGGTCTTTAACGTCTGTGTTTGCCATTTTTGGTTAGTTTACGTTCCGTAGTTAGCAATAAGAAAGTGGCTATAATATAGGCCTCTCCTATTTAGATGCTAAACTAAATCTCAGCAAGCTGAGTGGGCAACGGGTTGAAAAATATATGAACAACTCCTTTTTTTGAAAAAGGAGTAAAAAAATATTAACGCTTAGAGAACTGGAATTTCTTACGGGCTTTCTTCTGTCCGAATTTCTTACGTTCTACCATTCTAGGATCACGTGTCAAAAGACCTTCTGGCTTTAAAACCAAACGGTGCTCTTCGTTGATTTGACACAAAGCACGAGAGATCGCAAGGCGAACTGCTTCTACTTGTCCATTTGTTCCACCACCTACAACAGTTACTTTTAAATCATAGTTTCCTTCTGTTTCTGTCAAAGCAAAAGGCTGCTGAATCTTGTACTGTAAAGTTGGGGTTGGGAAATAGTCTGTGTAGTCTTTTTTGTTGACGGTGATTTTTCCACTTCCTTCTTTTAAGAAGATACGTGCAACAGAGGTCTTACGACGACCGATAGTATGAATTACATCCATTAGTTAAATTTATTTAATTGAATGGCGGTTGGGTTTAAACCTGCATGAGTATGCTCTGCACCATTAAATACTTTTAGATTTCTATACAAAATGGCACCTAGTTTGTTTTTTGGTAACATTCCACGTACCGCATTTTCTACTAAACGCGAAGGGCTTTTTGCATATAATTGCTCAGCGCTTAAGGCGCGTTGTCCACCTGGATATCCAGTGTGACGCAAGTAGATTTTTTGCTTCCACTTCTCACCGCTTAACTGAATCTTTTCAGCATTGATCACGATAACATTATCGCCACAATCAACGTGAGGAGTATAATTAGGTTTGTGCTTCCCGCGAATTAATTTTGCCACTTCTGAGGCCATTCTTCCTAAAGGCATTCCCGCTACATCAACTACAACCCATTGTTTATCAACGGTGTTGGCGTTAGCCGAAATGGTTTTATAACTTAGTGTATCCACAATAAATTGTTTTATCTATTATTTGTTCCCCTGCTAAGGGGCTGCAAATGTACTACATTAATTTTTGATTGACAACTGAAATAATTATGAATTAAGAATTTAGCCTTCAAAACTCACAGATTAAATCGAGTCGATCTAACAGACCATCTTACAGCGCTTCTTTAGAAGGGTAAATCGTCTTCTACTTCGTTGTCTTTTTCTGGTGCTGCTTCAAAAGCAGAGGCCGGTGGCATAGGAGGCATTTCTTGTGAAGGAGCAGCAGCGCCAGCAGCTTCTATTCTCCAACCTTGAACCGAGTTAAAATATTTTGTCTCTCCTTGTGGATTTACCCATTCGCGACCGCGTAAGTTAATCCCAATCTTCACATTTTGTCCCAATTGGAAATTGTTGAGTAAGTCACATTTATCCTGCACAAATTCCACTAATATGTGTTGTGGGTATTGCTCTTCTGTTGTTACAACAACTTCGCGTTTACGAAAACCGTTGTTTCCATAGGTTTTGGTTTCATCTAACCACTTGATTTTACCAGATACTTCCATCTTTATACTTAATTAGAAAGCAAAAATAAGTATTCCCATGGGAACTATCCCTTTTCCCTAAACGAAAAATAGCTAGGAGTTTAACTTAGCCCCGGGGTTTCGATAATAATCGGTAATTTAGAGCGTTAAGAATTTCGTGGTGTTCCAATCGTTTAAACATTTATGGAAAAGTTGGGGACTCTATGGCGCATTTGCCATAGTGGTGTTGATCATGTGGAACACCAATGTGCTTTTTCAAATCGTTAAAAAAGAAGAGCGTGTCAAAATGGAACTCTGGGCCATGGCACAACAAGAGATTGCAGAAAGTTCTGACTTAAGCATCAGTTATGGGAATCTCGCCTTTGACGTTTTACAGAAAATAGGGGTTACTCCTATGATCCAAGTAGACGAACAAGGGAAAATTGTCGACTTTAAAAACATTGAATGGAGCAAAACTACCGATCCCGATTCTATAGAACTTTACAAGACGCTAGCCCATCTAAAATCAGAGAATGCCCCTATCCCGATTGTGTACAAAGACTTGATCAATCAAAATTTATATTATGGGAATGCGCCCTTATTGGTAAAGCTGCAGTACTACCCCCTGGCCTTGCTTTTAATCCTATTCCTTTTTGGAGGCTTGCTGTACTTTTTCTTTCAAACCAATAAAGCTTCAGAACAAAATCGTTTATGGGCAGGCATGGCCAAAGAAACCGCCCACCAAATTGGTACTCCTTTAAGTTCATTGATGGGCTGGATCGCTTTGCTGAAAGAACAAAATATTGCTCCTGCTTCGCTAGAAGAAATGCAAAAAGATATCGAACGCCTAGAAGTGATTACAGAGCGATTTTCAAAAGTAGGCTCCCTGCCAGAGTTGATCCCAGCAGATATCGTGAGCGTGAGCAAAGAGACCGTCGCCTATTTACAAAAGCGAACCGGGAAACAAGTAGAATGGACCTTAGACTTCCCCGACAAAGAAATTATCCTTCCGCTCAATGCATCCCTGCTGAGTTGGACCTTAGAAAACCTAGTTAAAAACGGCTTAGATGCCATGAAGGGAATTGGGCCGCTTAGCGTGCGAATTGTCGATAAAAAAACTGAAGTGCGTATTTTAGTCCGCGATGGTGGAAGTGGGATTACGCCGCAGGCGCTTAAAAAAATATTTCGCCCAGGTTTTACGACCAAGAGCCGTGGCTGGGGCTTAGGACTTTCGCTTGCAAAACGGATTGTCCACGATTATCATCAGGGATTTATCCACGTTAAAGAAACGAAACTGGGCGGGGGAACAACCTTTGAAATTATGCTGCCCAAAAGCTAAAGGAAACCCATTGACTTATTGACCTATTTTAGCCGTAATGGATGTGGCCAAATTTTGCATTTCTTCTGGGGTGAAACTTTCTTTTTTACCAAAAGTGGCGTCTGCCATGGCTTGCAACGGAATCAAATGAACATGCGCATGCGGGACTTCAAGACCTATCACAGTCATCCCGATGCGTTTACAGGGAACGGCTTTTTCAAGACCCAAAGCGACCTTGCGAGAAAAGTCCATTAAAGCGGTATACTCCTCTTGCGATAAATCAAAAAGCTTATCTGTCTCCTTTTTAGGAATACAAAGGGTATGCCCTTTGGCATTAGGATTGAT